>SBBA01000224.1 GCA_005239925.1 Candidatus Troglogloeales bacterium
ACTATTACGGAGGCTGATTCCCATTCTTTCAAACTTCTTTTTGATGAGCCGGTGCGTGGTGTCAGTCCGGGTCAGTCGGTGGTGCTTTACCAGGACGATTCGGTGCTTGGAGGAGGAATTATCAGTGATCCAGAATCTAGAAACCACCGGATTCCGGATAGAGGTATTTCGGAATGACGGGAAGCGGAATTTTTGTTCAGACACTCATGATGAGGTGAGTAGGCCGCTCCGCTATGGGGATAAGCCCTGATCCTGTCCAATAGCTCCAATAATCTGGACGTTGACCTGGCTGCCCGCTTTGACCTGCACTTCCCCCTCTGGAATGACAATGTAGGCGTTGGCTTCCACAAAAGATAAAAGGTTGGCGGAATCTTGATCTCCGGTTGGAGCAACGCAATATCTTCCTCCCTGGATATAAAGCCGGGCACGAATATAATGGCGACGTCCGGCCTCTTTTTGAATATTCTCCATAAGCTCAGCCTGCACCACGGGTAAAAAACGATTCAGCGCTCCTTGGGCCACGAGCAGGGCAGGCCGGACACATTGATCAAATGTCACCATTGCCGAAACAGGATTGCCGGGAAGGCCCCAGGTCGGTTTTCCAAAAACCAAACCAAAGGCAAGCGGCTTACCCGGCTTCATGGCAATTCTCCAGAAGGCCATTCCCCCTCCCTTACCTTTTTCCGAGAAGACCTCTTTGACAAAGTCGTAGTCACCGACGGAGACACCGCCGGAAATCAGAATAAAGTCGGCCTCCGAAGCCGCTTCCAGTTTTGTAATCAGATCGGATCGTGTGTCTTTAGCGATGCCAAGGGGTATCGGTATGCCGCCCACCTCCACTACCTGCGCCATCAGGCCATAACTGTTGCTGTTATAGATTTGATGGGGGCCTTTGGGTTCACAAAGATCGCACAACTCGTTCCCGGTAGATAAGATTGCAACTTGCGGACGTTTGAAAACGGCAATCTCCGATAGACCCAATGAGGCCAAGATCGCCACTTCATAAGGCCGAATCCGTACCCCCTTTTTGAGAATCAGATTTCCCTTTTGCATCACTTCGCCCCGGCGGCGAATAAAATCGGCGTCTCCTTCCGCATAAATCTCAACCTCTTGTCCGATGGGGTGTGTATCCTCTGCTTTGATAATGGCGTCGGCTCCTGCAGGTAGTGGCGCCCCGGTCATGATCTTGGATGCGGTGCCAGGAATAATCTTTTTTTGCGGCAAGGCCCCAGCTGGAATGGTTTCGATCACTGTTAATCGTAAAGGGGTAGCATGGGACGCCCCGCGGGTATCGGAGGCGATAACGGCATAACCATCCATGGCGGAATTATCCCACGGCGGGTGATCCAGACTCGAAACAATTTCTTCAGATAAGATGCGTCCCAAGGCAGAAGAAAGCGGAACCTTTTCGGCCCCCATCGGACTAATTTGTAGAAAAATTTTTTCTTGGGCCTCTTCAACAGAAAGCATTTTTCTATTCCTCAAATGGGCAGCGAATGAAGGTAATACAAACAAGGGGTTCATTCTAAGAGGAACAGATCCGATTTGCAAACTCAATACAAGCAAAAGGGAATACTTACATTATCATTTTAGGCGCGATTTGCTGCCTTGACAACCCGGATGGAATGCCCTTATCCTTGTCTGTTACTCGATTTTGAAGAAATAACAACGCCTTCAAACGGAAAGAAATCATGGCAGAAAAGGGATCAAAACCGGCCCGATGGAAAAAGTGGTTTAAGGTTATTATCCTCACCGGTGTCACGCTTGCTGTGATCGGCGGGGCAGTGATCGCCGGCGGCATCTATTATCTCTCCAGAGACCTCCCCTCTTTCTCCTCCCTGGAGGGCCTGAAACGTTATGAGCCAAACCAGGCCACACGGGTATTTTCCGATGATGCACAGATCATTGGTCAGTTCTATACGGAAAAACGGGTTTATGTCCCGCTGACCGAAATACCTCAGGAGATGTTTCAGGCCATTCTCGCCGTGGAGGATGCCCGCTTCTATGAACATCACGGATTTGACTTCCGTCGCATTCTCATCGCGTTCCTCAAAAACCTACAGGGGTTCAAGGTCAAGCAGGGAGCCAGCACCATCACCCAACAGCTCACCCGCGCCCTGTTTCTAACTCCCGAAAAAACCTTCACACGTAAAATTAAGGAACTCCTTTTGGCTCGGAAGATCGAGTCGGTGCTCAGCAAAGATGAAATCCTGGAGCTTTATCTCAATCAAATTTATTTCGGTGAGGGGGCCTATGGCGTACAAATGGCCGCCAAAACCTATTTTGGAAAAGAAATCAGTGAAATCTCCCTGGAGGAGGCCGCCTTCCTGGCAGGAATTCCCAAGGCGCCAAACAACTATTCCCCCTATCGCCGTCCCAAGGAGGCGAGGAAGCGACAACTGGTCGTGCTCTACCGGATGAGACAGGAAGGGTATATTACGGAAGCCCAATACGAAATCGCGCAGGAGGAAGGGCTGGTCTTTAAGGAAAAGGACCTGGGAGAAAACCTGGCCCCTCATTTTAACGAATACCTGCGACAGTACTTTGTCGAACGGTATGGAGCCGATCTGCTCTATAAGGGGGGCCTGAATATCCATACCTTCTTGAACACCCGAATGCAAGAGGTTGCGGAGCGTGCCTTACAAAAGGGATTGATGGAGTTAGACCAACGGCAGGGGTACCGGAAAAAACTGGGATTGAGGAAAGAGGGAGACCCCCTAGTAGAAGGCGCGATTGTCGTCCTGGATGTCGCAACGGGCGGGGTGAAGGCATTGGTGGGCGGATATGACTTCAGGCGTTCCGAATTTAATCGTGTGACCCAGGCCCGCCGTCAGCCCGGTTCTGCCTTCAAGCCCATTATTTTTGGCGCGGCTATTAAGGCTGGGTTTACGCCAGCCTCGATTGTCGTGGATAATCCCGTTATCTTTCGGAATCAGGCGGGTGGAAAAATTTGGAAGCCGCAAAATTATGGGGAAAAGTTTTACGGGCCTATTTCGATACGCGAGGCGTTGACCAACTCACGGAATCTTGCGGCCATCGACTTGTTAAAGCAGGTCGGGGTGGGGCCGACCATTGATTTTGCCCGTCTCTTGGGAATCAAAAGTCCCTTGGCGCACGATCTTTCTCTTGCTTTGGGCTCCTCCAGCGTTACATTATTGGAGTTGACCTCGGCCTATTCTGTCTTTGCCAATAAAGGCATTCGGATGCCGCCCAGCTTCTTTATATCGGTTGAAGATCCGACGGGCCATGTATTAGAACAGACCGAGATGAATGCCCAACAGGTGGTATTCGAGGAGACGGCCTTTGTCGTCACCAGTATGCTTGAAAATGTGATTCGTTCCGGAACCGGGCGTCGGGCCAATGTCCTTAAACAGGCCGTCGCTGGAAAGACCGGAACGACCAACGACTTTGTTGACGCCTGGTTTATCGGATATACACCGGACCTGGTGGTGGGCGTCTGGGTTGGGTTTGATGACCGACGGCCCCTGGGGGACAGTGAGTCGGGCGGTAGTGCCGCCTTGCCGATCTGGCTTGATTTTATGCAGACTATTTTGCCAGAGGTAGAATCTAAACCGTTTGTTGCCCCTGAAAATGTGGTCTACGCTAAAATTGATCCGGCCACCGGGCTTTTATCCTCCGATCCGGAAAGGGGGGTCATGGAAGTTTTTGTGAAAGGAACCGAGCCAAAAGAGTATCTAACCGACGTTCCTAAACCGGGTCGGTTTTTCGAGTGGGACGAGGAGGAGCCAGCGGAAGCGCTCTAGCACGTTGTTTCGTCATTCCGGAATGCCTCTATCCGGAATCCAGGGTTGCCCGTAATGGCTTTTCCTGGATTCCGGCTTAAAAATTGCCGGAATGACGTGCATTTAAATTAAAATGGAGGGAGTTTCTCTTAAAGCATGACGCCGACAATCAACGTAGCGATTAATGGATTCGGTCACATCGGGCGCGCCTTTCTTCGGGCCGCCTTTAATCAGCCCGATCTCCGATTTGTAGCAATCAATGACCTGACGGATGCCAAGACCCTAGCTCACCTTCTAAAATACGATTCCGTACACGGGATAGCCCCCTTTGAGATTGAGGCCAAAGAAGACGTTCTCCTGGTCAACGGCAAGTCCATTCGTATTACACAGGAAAAAACTCCAGCTAAATTACCCTGGAAGGAAATGGCGGTTGACGTCGTAGTGGAGTCCACCGGACGGTTTGTGGATCGCGCCTCCGCGGAAGGGCATCTTACCGCTGGGGCACGCAAGGTGATTATTTCCGCGCCGGCAAAATCCCCCGATGTCACCATCGTCCTGGGTGTGAACGAGGGGCAATACAACCCGGCGTCCCATCGTGTTATCTCTAATGCCTCCTGCACGACCAACTGCCTGGCCCCCGTAGCCAAGATACTGCTCAATACATTTGGCATCGAACGAGGACTCATGACCACGATTCACTCTTATACCAGCGACCAGAATCTGCTGGATGCACCGCATAAGGATTTGCGGCGTGCCCGGTCGGCAGCCCTTTCTATGGTGCCAACCACCACAGGCGCGGCCAAGGCGTTATCCGAGGTGCTTCCAGAGCTGGCGGGCAAGCTGGATGGGATGGCCATTCGTGTCCCCACGCCCAATGTTTCTATTATTGACTTCGTAGTCGAGTTGTCATCGGATGTTACCGAATCGGCCCTCCGGATAGCCTTTCAGAATGCAGCAAAGAAGGAGATGGCGGGCATCCTTCAATATACGGAAGAGCCGCTGGTTTCAGTGGATTTAGTTGGAAATTCCCATTCTGCTATCGTAGACGGCGCCATGACCACGGTCATGGGGAAACGCATGGCCAAGGTATTGGCCTGGTACGATAACGAGTGGGGTTATGCATGTCGGGTTCGCGATCTTGTTCTACATATCGGGAAAGGAGGACGTCATGCGGATTAATAAGGTTACGATTGAGGATATTCCCTTAAAGGACAAACGGGTTTTTATTCGCGCTGATTTTAATGTGCCGCTGGATCACGACCTGAATATCACGGACGATCGGCGGATTCGTTCCACGCTGCCGACCATTAACTATGCGATTGATGAGGGGGCCAAGGTGATCTTGGCGTCGCATCTGGATCAGCCGAAAGGCCCCGATCCGCGTTATTCTCTGCTACCGGTGGCCAAGCGGTTGCGCCGTTTGCTCGGCAAAGAGGTTGCCTTTGCAGAAGAGACGGTTGGCCCACAGACGCAAAAGATGGTGGAACATCTCAATCCGGGGGACGTCCTCCTTTTGGAAAATCTTCGATTTCATAAGGGGGAGACGACCAATGACCCGGCCTTTGCCAAGGCCTTGGCCGATCTGGGGGTGGACGTTTATATCAACGACGCCTTTGGCGCGGCGCACCGCGATCATGCCTCCATTACAGGGATTACCCTGTTTGTGAATACCGTCGCTTGCGGCTTCCTCATGAAGAAGGAGATTAACTATCTCGTTCGTGGGGTGGCCGATCCGGCGCGCCCCTTCGTCGCCATCCTGGGCGGGGCCAAGGTTTCGGGCAAGATCGGTGTCCTTAAGAACCTGGCGCAAATGGTCAACAAGGTGATTATCGGCGGTGGCATGGCCTTTACTTTTTTAAAGGCAATGGGGCATGATGTAGGGAACTCGCTTGTAGAAGATTCCATGCTGTCGTTTGCGCGGGACGTAAGAGAGGCGGCCATTGCCCGAGGCGTGAAATTTTATTTGCCGGTAGATTGTGTGGTGGGAACGCGGGCAGACTCTTCCACCGAGGTAAAACGGGTGCCGGTGCAGGAAATCCCCAAGGGGTGGATTGGCCTGGATATTGGCCCAGCCTCGGTTCATATCTTTACGCAGGCGATTTCCGACGCAAAAACGATTCTTTGGAATGGGCCAATGGGGGTCTTTGAGATGGACGCCTTCTCGCGCGGGACATCGTCCATTGCCCATGCGGTGGCCCATGCCTATGCCTTGACGATTGTCGGCGGGGGAGAGACGGCCGAGGCGGTGCACAAAGCGGGAGAGTCGGAGAATATCTCGTTTATCTCCACCGGCGGCGGCGCCGCCCTGCAACTGTTGGAAGGGAAGGAACTCCCGGGCCTAGCCGTATTACCTGATAAGGATTGATCTGATGCCTAGACCTTGTTTTATTGCCAACTGGAAGATGAACAAGACGTTATCTTCCGCACGGGACTACCTCGATATTTTACAAAAGCGGTTGTCCAAACCTGCCTTGCAGAATGGAGAAGTCATTCTGGCCCCGCCGTATACTGGATTGGTTTCCCTCCATGAGGGAATCGGGCGATTGTCTCTGGAGGTGCAGATGGCCGCGCAGAATCTTTATTTTGAGGCGGAGGGGGCCTATACGGGAGAAGTCTCCGCGACCATGATTCGTGAGACCGGATGCCAGTATGTGATTGTGGGGCATTCGGAGCGGCGGGTACATTTCGGAGAGAAGGACGAGGAGATTGCGCGTAAAGTAGCCGCGGCGCAGATTGCGGGTTTGATGCCGATTCTCTGTGTCGGAGAAAACGAACAGCAGCGTCAGGAGGGCAAAACCCTTTCGGTGATTAAACATCAGGTCAAGAAGGGGTTTTATCTGGGGCTTTCCCACGGTCATGCATCCCAAAATGGCCCCCCGGATTTGTCGGAATGTATCATTGCCTATGAGCCGGTATGGGCCATTGGAACCGGAAAGACCCCGACGCCTCATGAGGCCGAGCAGGTGCATTGTGAGATCGTGGCCTACTTAAAGTCGGAAGGGATATCGCCTCAAGAAATGCCCCGATTGCTCTATGGGGGCAGTGTTAATGAAAGAAATATTGCAGCGTTTATGAAGGAGCGGCATATTGATGGTGTTTTGGCAGGGGGGGCGTCCCTTTCCGCCGATACGTTTGTTAAGATGATTGAACTGGGATTGGATGCGAAGGGGGTGCTTTGTACATATTAGTGGCTATTTTTCATGTTCTGGTTTGTCTTGTCTTGGTAGGTGTGGTCTTGTTGCAGACCGGGAAGGGGGCCGAGATGGGGGCCGCTTTTGGGGGCTCTTCCCAAACCCTCTTTGGCAGCTATGGGGCTGCTACTTTTTTAAGTAAGCTCACGGTTGG
Organism: Candidatus Troglogloeales bacterium; assembly: GCA_005239925.1. Lineage (GTDB taxonomy): Bacteria > Nitrospirota > Nitrospiria > SBBL01 > SBBA01 > SBBA01. The sequence goes on from SBBA01000224.1 coordinate 7,089, forward strand.
AACAGCCGCCTTGTATTTTATTACCTCATTGGGACTGACCGTCTTAAACAAAGGGCGCTCTGTACTTCCGTCCATTACTGATACGGTTGCCACCAGCACTGCCGCAACCAGTACCCCAGCTACATCCAGCACCAGCACCCCCAGCATGCCGAATACCAGTACCAGTACAACCGATGCCGCGCCTCAAAGTGAAATGCCTATGCCTGCGGCGATGGAAGCCAAACCGGCGGAAACGTCG
>SBBA01000250.1 GCA_005239925.1 Candidatus Troglogloeales bacterium
ACCCAAACACCTTACACGCCTGTGAAATATTCCCAAGATGCTTTGCTAACTCTAATAACCCCACCTTGTTCTTGATAACCTTTTGTTCCATTGTCATCTGACGCCTCCTTCTTTGTTTGTCGTTACTTTACCAGAAATGCCAGACTAAGTCTAAACTATTACAAACCCATTAAGCGAGGCCACCTCATACAATCTTTATATGGCATCGGCAAATGGTGTGACAAAGAGCAACTACGCAGGTTTGCCGGGCGGAATGAGGCATACCAACGTAACAAGCCCCTTTGTCCACACCAGACTCACCAATGGAATGACCTACTACTTGGTCGTCACGGCTGTGGATGCTTCTGGTAGAGAAAGCAGAGAATCCGTAGAGGCCTCGGCAACGCCCTTTTTAAATCCACCCCCCACCCTAATCCTTCTCTCGCCCGCGGAAGGGGAAACCGTTAAAGCAGGAAGCACAATCACCATCCGCGCGGACACCACAAACAACGTGCGTGGGGCCTCCGTGCGCTTTACCATCAACGGGGTTGTCCAGCCGCCGAACCAGGCGTTACCTTATGTGCGCCAGTTTATGGTTTCCTTGGGGATATCCACGCTAACGATCGAGGTAGTTGCCACTGATTATATCGGCCGAACCGCTTCCGCAACACGCACGGTTGCCATCGTTCCATAAACCACTTCGATAGTAAATCTTTGTGGGTAAAAGTTACGATTCCCTTGTTTTTGGCCTGAATGTATATTTCTATTCAGATAAGGAAGGAAACATGTCATCCCTTCCTTTTTCCCCCTTAACAAAAGAGTTCGTTGAGTAAAAGAGCTTTTTAACACAAAAAAGTATAAAATAACACGCGCCATGACACGAAGATTAAAAAAGAAAGAATGGAGACATCATTGAATACATTAGAACATTTAGTAAAACAATTGCAGGGGAAACGGGTGGTCGTTCTGGCCGATCTCGTTGCTGACATTTTCTTATATGGCGAAATATCGCGTATCTCCCGTGAGGCCCCGGTGCTGATTTTAAATCAAAAGGATAAACGCCAGGTGCCCGGAGGGGGCGCTAATGCCATTCATAATGTATGGGCCTTGGGGGGCATTCCCTATCCTATTGGGGTGGTAGGTGAAGATAGCGAAGGAGATCGGTTGATTCGACATTTCTCTGATCTAGGAATGGATGTCTCCGGTATTGAAAAAGTGCCGGGGTACCAAACCCCCACAAAGATGCGCATCCTGGCGGGAATGCCACATGGCTATCTTCAACAGGTGGTTCGTGTTGATTGGGGATCAACATTTCACGATCAACCTGTTTTAAAGAAAATTCAGAAAAAACTAAAGACTGCCTTAGTCACAACAGATGCCTTTCTGATTTCCGACTATGGTTATGGCCTTATCACACCTGAACTGGTCTCGCATGTTCTGGTAAAACATATTCCTACCACCCTCGATTCACGGTTTGCAATTCAAAATTTTGTAGGTATCACCGCTTCTACACCCAATGAGTCCGAAGTGGAGGCCTCATTGGGGATAAAAATTGGAAACGACATGGAGATGTTAAATAAGGCCGGGCAAAAAATGCGAAGCCGTCTCAATCAGGATGCCCTTTTGATTACACGAGGGAAAGATGGTATGGCGTTATTCGAACGGGGCAAAAAGCCGGTTCATATACCGGTGTCTGGAAGTGACGAGGTAACCGATGTTACTGGTGCTGGTGATACCGTCATTGCTACGTTTACATTGGCGCTTTCTGCAGGAGCTTCTTTTCTACAGGCCGCGCAACTGGCAAACTATGCAGGCGGCATTGTTGTAATGAAGCATGGCACAGCTACGGTAAGCCAAGAAGAACTGCAAAGTGTCATACGCAAAGATATGTTGGATCATAAAAAATGAAAATCAAAAAACTCCATGAACTTCTCCCATTGATTGAAGGGAAAAAGATTGTTCTGGCCAACGGCTGCTTTGATCTGCTGCATGTGGGGCATGTTCGGTATCTGGTTGCCGCAAAGGCATTGGGAGATATCCTTGTCGTCGCCATCAATAGCGATGCCTCGGTACGGCAACTCAAAGGGGCCGGTCGGCCCATCATGAATCAGGACGAAAGGGCCGAGATCATTGCCGCACTTGCTTGTGTTGATTTTGTTGTGATCTTCGATGAACCAAATGTCATCAACGTCATACAGGAACTAAAACCTGCGATACAGGCCAAGGGAACCGATTATACGGAGACATCGGTTCCCGAGCGAGAGATTGTGCAATCGTTTGGTGGGTGCGTCAGAATTGTTGGCGATCCGAAAAATCATGCCACAACGGATTTCATTCGTATGATTGCAGAACATCGCGCTATTTCAAAGAAAGATGAAACCACAACGGATTCTCATCGTTAAACTCTCGGCCATCGGGGACATTGTGCATTGTCTACCTGCCGTTGCACAACTGCGAGATACATTCAAAGAGACCCAAATAGACTGGCTGGTTGAAGAGAAGAATCGAACCATTGTTGATATGAGTCGGCTTTCCGTCAGAGTTATTCCCATTAATACAAAAGAGTGGCGCAGCAATTTTGGATGGGGTACTTTGAATAAGGTAGCTACTTCTATAGGTAGAATCAGGGCCGCGCAATATGATTACGTGATTGATTTTCAGGGGCTTATTAAATCCGGTGTCTTGACCTATTTATCAGGGGCACCTCGTCGGATTGGGTTCTCCTCTACCGCCCTTAAAGAACCCTTGGCCTCCATTTTTTACACAGAGAGGGTCACGCCGCGTCGCATTCATATTACCGATCAATTGCAGGAGTTGTTATCTCCCCTTGGCATACCTACTCTCCAAAGGCTCTCCCCGCTCTTTGCATCGGAAGAGGCTCACCAGGCTATTCATCGTCAACTTCATGATCTATCGGATATGGTCATCATCAATCCAGGAGGGGGCTGGATAACAAAGCGGTGGCATACGGAGCGCTTTATCGCATTGGCACAGCAACTGGCCCATAAAGGAATACCGGTTGTAGTCACCACTCCCCCCGGTGAAGAGGGATGGGTTACGGACACCCGCTTGCATTCGGGGAGTGGAATATACACAATAGCGACAACTTTAGAGGAGTTGGTTGCGTTATGTACACGGGCACGTCTTTTTGTCGGGGGAGACACGGGGCCGATGCACATTGCGGCTTCTATGGGCGTGCCAATTGTCGCGCTGTTTGGCCCTACCGATAGCGCACGCAACGGCCCCATCAACAAAGACGACCTGGTCGTAGAGCAGTCCCTCCCCTGTCGGCCCTGTCATAAGAGAAACCGTTGTCCATTGGGACATTGGAACTGTATGGAAGAACTTTCCGTCGAGAGGGTTTTTGAGGCCTGTCTCAAAAGGCTGGAACGTCCAGTAAAAAAGGGGGAAATGTCATGAAACATTTGACGCTTATTTTAGGCGGAAGAGATTCTGGAAAAAGTAAATTCGCAATAAAGCATGGGCAGACCTTAGGCGAGAAGAAATATCTGCTTGCAACCGCGCAGGCGTTGGATGAAAACATGGTACAGCAGATTGAGCTCTGTAAAAGCGGGCGTTCTTCCGATTGGAATACAATTGAGGAATCAATAAAAGTCCCCGACGTGGTGGGGTTTCTCCACAAAAGGGCCGACGTCGTGGTGATTGATTGCGTCTCTCTCTGGTTATCTAATCTGCTAATTGTCCGAAGCGATTACGATATTAAGAGGGAGGCGGAGCTTTTGATTGAGACGATAAAACGGGTTGACTTCTCCGTGGTGGTTGTTTCAAACGAGGTCGGTTGCGGCATTGTTCCGCCTGATCCGGTTTCTCGATTATTTTCCGATACCCTGGGGCCCATGCACCAAAAGCTTTCGGATTTATCCAACGAGGTCTATTTTATGGTTGCGGGACGCCCCCTTCGGGTTCCATAAATGAGAATCCACCCTTAATCTCTTATAGAAATCAGGTACGGTTGGTACGCCATTGCTCCTCTTTATATTCCCGGATGCTGAGAAACAATTGCTCCTCGACCTTATCTTCTGGAATGGCCAGGGCCAAAACAGATCGCTTTAGGCAAAGGCAAAGATCCGTTAGTTCCGCCCATGCGTATAAATTTTTCTTAATCGTTTCCTCGTCCACAAGCTAACCTTTAAAACCTTTGAAGCGTTGCGCTTGCTCCAATATGAACCACGACGGTTGAAGGTGGTTCGGTGAATGCTCCGTCGGTTGTTTCTCTCTTCTATTTCTTAAGAATCCGAGCCATGGTTTCACCAATCTTGGCAGGATTTTCCACCACTGTGACACCGGCATCTGTAAGAGCCTCGACTTTGTCAGAGGCCCCGCCCTTGCCACCGGCAATGATTGCGCCAGCATGACCCATCCGTCGTCCGGGAGGCGCCGTCATGCCGGAAATAAAGGCGACGACCGGCTTGGTCATCTTCCGTTTGATAAAATCCGCGGCCTGCTCTTCCGCATCGCCACCGATCTCGCCAATCATTACCACCCCCTTTGTCTCAAGGTCATTCTCAAATAACTCCAGGACATGAATAAAGTTGGTGCCATTCACCGGATCGCCACCAATCCCCACACAGGTCGATTGTCCCAATCCCAGTTGGGTCAATTGCCAGACCGCCTCGTAAGTGAGTGTCCCACTTCGGGAGACCACACCCACAGACCCTTTTTTATGAATAAACCCCGGCATAATACCGATTTTGCACTCTTCAGGTGTAATCACACCCGGACAGTTAGGCCCAATCAAGCGCACCGGTTTATCGGCAAGAAAGCGTTTTACCCGCATCATATCCATGATTGGGATACCCTCTGTAATGGCAATAATAATTTTTACCCCCGCATCGGCCGATTCACAAATGGCATCGGCAGCAAAAGGCGGCGGAACAAAGATCAGGCTGAGGTCGGCCTGTGTTTTTATCACGGCTTCTTCGACCGTATTAAAGACAGGTATCTCTTCAAATGTCGTACCCCCTTTTCCGGGCGTTACACCGGCCACCACCTGTGTTCCGTAGGCCTTACAGGCCGAGGCATGAAAAGAGCCTTCTTTGCCCGTAATCCCCTGCACCAATACCCGTGTGTTTTTATTGACTAGAATACTCATTCATTTTCTCCTTAATCCCTCCCAGCCTCCCCTTTAGCAAAGGGGAGTGGGTTCCCCTCTTTTTTAAAGAGGGGTTAGGGGAGTTATTGAAATACGTCTTATACCCCTGAAACCATCCATGCCACTTTAAACAAGATAGCAATCACCAATACTAACGCCGCGACCGGCAGAATCACCACAAATAACGACTGCACTAACTTAATTTCAGCAACAGTCTTTACACCCAGCACGGCTAACCACCAGCTGTAAACCGTTAGAAAGAAACTGGCGGTTGTAGCCCCTGGAAAGGGCATCGCCTTCGTTAAAAACAATAAGCAGAGCGAGAGGATATAGGGCGTCAGCGCATAGGACATGACCATCCGCATTTTTTCTGGATGAACAAACGGCCCTGTAATTTTAATCAGCCAAGAAAGAAAAAATCCGGCGAAATAAACAAA
>SBBA01000061.1 GCA_005239925.1 Candidatus Troglogloeales bacterium
CTTCACTAACGATTCAGCCATCTCTTTATCAGTCGGATTATGCTGCCCGGATGCCACCTTTTGTTCCACCTCCGAAACCCGTTCTGCCCGCACATCAGGCTGTGTTGAAACCATCTCAGATAGATGCTCAACCTCCTGTGCCTGGCCTGATATTTCGACATGGTCTGCGGCCCCGGATGCGGCTTGATAAGGATTGGCCTTCTCACCTTTCTTGACCCCTTTGATACCCCGTAAATAGGTTCCTAAAATAGAAAGTGGATTAATATTCATATCTTAACTCCTAATCCGCCAACGGGCGGAAACGAATGGATCCCTCCCGTTGAGCGGAACGCCGCCTGCGGTCGGTCTGGGCCACCGATGTCGTTACACGAAAATTATCTACGCAAAAAACATAGATGTCACCTACAGAAAGTCCAATACTCTCCCTACTATTCATATCGGTCAACCCTCCCAAAAGATTGAGGTCGCAGCCCCAACGGGGGCAGCGGGCGGAGCCCTCCCGCTGGGCGGGACGCCGCCTGCGGTCGGTCTGGGAATGCAGGTGTCGGTACATCCTGTGAAACTGATGGTATTCCTCCCGACATCTGTTGTAAAACACCATTTCCCGTAGGGTGTAACGGCATCGGCTTTTCCAGACCGACCAGCGGGAGGGCTCCACCCGCTGCCGCCGGTGCGGCTCGCTTATTGAACTCTCTCATCATCATTTTGGTTAGTCCAAAGCCGCCGTTAGCGGACGCCAGTTTATTCGACATGGCCTGTTGAAAGAGATACTGATACGTCTCCCCGGCTGCACCCGATCCAAACAGACCTCCTTCTTTAGAGGAGGTCTTCTGCATCTCCTTCATTAACATATAGATAAAATACCCCTCAAACGCCTGCGCGGCCTGCTTGAGTTTAGCCTCTTCCTTCGCGCGTTCATCCCCCGCAGAGGCCTCTGTCGTCTCTGCAGAAGGGCCTTGTACAGGCATCTTCGGAAAACTTGTATTTGGAAGACCAATTAGCGGCGTATCCATTAGACTCTCTGTTGGTAACATCTACCTTTTTTGCGTAGATAATTTTTCGTGTAACGACATCGGTGGCCCAGACCGACCAACGGCCGGAACGCCGGCTACGGGAGGGCTCCGTTCGCTTCCGCCCGTTGGCGGATTAGATAATCTCCAGTTCGGCCTGCAAGGCACCCGCGGCCTTAATCGCCTGTAGAATCGAGATCAGATCACGCGGGGAAACCCCCAGGGTGTTTAATCCCTTCACCAGGGTATCAATGGTTGGCCCACCTTTTAAAACCAAAAGAGGAATCGGCTCGTCGGTCACTACGGTTTCGGTCTGAGGCACCTCCTGCGTTATACCCGCGGAAAGCGGGGGCGGCTGAGACACCTGCTTCTCCGTTTTGACTTCGATAGTCAGGTTGCCATGCGCAATTGCAACATCCAGTATTTTTACCTCCGAACCCATAACAATCGTTCCGGCCCGTTCATTGACCACAATCTTAGCCGGAAAATCAACGTCCACACTCAGCCGTTCGATTCTTGCCATAAACTCAACCACGCGGCCTTTATAAGCATCGGGAACCGTGACCGAGACTGTTGCCGAATCGGGGGCATAGGCCAGAGGCGGACGTCCCTCTTCTCCAATCTTATTGGTGATATCACGCAGCCCCAGGTTAATCGCATCGACAACGCGGGTCGCCGTTGTAAAGTCGGGATGATGCAGCGTAAAGGCAATGGTCTCCTTACGATCAAACCCACTCTCAATCCCTCGTTCTACGATAGCGCCGCCGGAGATTCTTCCCACGGTGGTATGATTGACCTGAATTCTATCTTCCTCGGGGCCGGCGATAAAACCGCCCACCGAGATCGCCCCCTGGGCCACGGCATAGACGGTTTGATTCGGGCCTTTTAATGGGGTCATTAACAATGTGCCTCCCTGCAAGGTTTTGGCATCCCCCAGCGATGAGAGGGTCACATCAATCCGTGTTCCCGGTGTCGCAAACGGAGGAAGCTCTGCCGTCACCATCACTGCGGCAACGTTTTTGATCTTAATCTTTTCCGGATCGGCGGTCAGCCCCATTCGGCTTAGCATATTGGATAACGACTGCGTCGTAAAACGGGTGCCTGTTTTATCGCCGGTTCCGGCCAGGCCAATAACCAATCCATACCCCACCAACATGTTACCCCGCACCCCGCCCACGTCGGTAATATCCTTAATCCGAATCGCATTGGCAGAATATGGGCGTCCCAGCAAAATAATAGCAAAAAGGACAAGGGCTGTAATCTTCTTTATTGCTTCTAACTGTCTCATTGCGTTCACTTTCTATCTTGCCCAGACCAACCAACGAGAGGCCTCCGTTCGCCCCCGCCCGCAGCCAGCGTTCCGGCCGTTGACGGGTTAGAACGGCCAGAACCAATCCATAATACGGATGAACCATCCGGAGAACCATCCGGGCTGGTTTTTATCATTTAACACCCCTTTGCCAATATATTCAATGGTGGCGTCAGCCACTTTATTGGAGGGAATCGTATTACCCATATCAATATCCTCCGGACGAATAATCCCTTTTAAGGAAATGATCTCCTTTTCACTGTTGATGCGGACTTCGCGAATTCCTTCGACGACCAGATTACCATTTGGAAGCACGGCCGTAATCACCGATGGAACATCGGCAATAAAGGTTCCACTGCGACTGGTTGATCCGGTGCCATCGGATTTGTTGTCATATTCTGTCCCCGCCTCAAGACCTAGATTAGCCAGTCCCGTCGGCCCCTGACCAAAAAGTGAACCCGCCTCGGATTTCAGTTTCAGGCTGGATTTTCGCGCGGTTTTTGTTCCCGACTCCTTTGTCCCTTTCGCGTTCTCCATCACCTTCACGGTGACAATATCACCGATGTGACTCGCGCGCAGATCAAGGAAATAAAATGGGCGCGAGGTGGTATCGGCCCAGAGTGACCCTTCGGTGTGCTCCGGCGGCCCGGCAATCTTCGATAACGCCTTTTCCCCCGGTGTAGGCGTTTCAATCTTAACCTCGTCCTTCTTCAAAGTGGCACACCCAGCCAGGAGGATAATGAAGATGAAGATTATACTTCTTTGTAACATGTTCCACTTCCTTCTATTGATGGGGCGGACAGATCGTCCGCCCCGATGTGCTCTCAAAGGCCGTTGGGGGGCAGCCCTTTAGAACACAAGCCATTCAAAACGGCACCTGAACTTCCGAGGCGCTGATGACGGTTCCATGAATAACTTTGTTCGAGTTAAGGACGACAACATCCAGTTTTTGTCCCAGGAACCCGTCCTTTTTGGCCCGTCCCAACGTTGTAATCCGAAGCCCGTTTCCTTCAACCACCAGGGTCACCTGATCGCCGCGACGGATAACCGGGGCCTCTTCCATCAGACTTACGGTTAAAGGCTCTCCCGGCAGAATGGTATGATCGGCCCGCTGCCCCAAAAGGGCGCTCGGCGTTTCGATATACTCCTGTTCCAGGCGGGTTTGATAAACCTTTTGTACCGAGAAGGCATCGGATATCAGCGGCTCCATTCTTTGGATAAGACGGTTGGCAACCAAAACTTTTCGGATTAAAGAAACCGTCGCGGCAATCCATTGACGATATTCCGTTCCATCCCGTTTTTTAATGGACAGTAAAAAAGAGGCCCGGCCCAACAGCCCCTTTTGATCCACTTCTTCTGCAACCCGACGCACTGCAAGATCATCCTCAAGTGAGATATCTTCATTGGAAAAAGTCGGACTTAAATCCTTCACGTCAATTTCAACCGGGTCTTTAAAGAGGCGATTCGCCACATAAATCTTCACGGCCGACTTCACTCTCTCGCTCACCTGATGATCGGAGGGGGCCGCCCAGGCCGTCCCGCCTCCGATGACCAAAACAAGGCCCATTGCATACAGCGCTCTTTTAAAATATCGAGTTGTCATATTGCTTCCCTTTCACCTAGTCTCTTAAGGCCGTCTATCTTGGCGTCATTCCCGAATGCTTTTATCGGGAATCCAGAATCTAAAAACCACCCGCTGTGGCCGATGCCACTGGATTTCGGCTTAAACATTGCCGGAATGACGACGCCCAGTTGTTTTAATGGTGAGACCTTTCGTATCTCAAATCGTAAATCTCAAATCTTAAATCCTAAATCCCTATCTCTTCAGGCTGTTGACTAGCGATAGCATCTCATCGGAGGTCTGAATCGCCTTGGAGTTCAGTTCATACGCCCTCTGGGCTACGATCATTTTGACCATTTCATCGGCAATATTTACGTTGGAGGTTTCCAGCGATCCTTGCAGCAAGGTTCCAAAACCAGGCTCTCCCGGCAAACCGGCAATCGCCTCTCCAGAGGCCGACGTCGGTTCGAAAATATTCTTACCGAGGGAGTTCAACCCGGCGTTATTGACAAATCGTGCGAGTTCAATCGATCCAATAACCTCGTTGGTCAGCACCCCCGCCAATCGGACTGAGACCACCCCCTCCGGTGAAATAAAGACACTTTGCGTCTCGGAGGGAATCGAAATGGAGGGAACTAACGGAAATCCTTCCGGGCTAACCACCTCGCCTTCATTGTTAAGTTTGAATGTACCCGCGCGGGTATAGGCCGTTGACCCGTTGGGAAGCGTCACCTGAAAAAATCCGTCTCCCTCGATGGCAATATCCAACGAATTATCAGTCAATTCAAAATCCCCCTGACCAAATCGTTTGTGCACCGTTTGTGGCTGAACACCGGAGCCGATTTGAATACCCACCGGCAGGGTTCCAAGGGAGGTGGGGCTTCCTGCGGCCCTAAAGGTTTCGTAAAACAACTCCTGAAATTCCGGCGCGCTTTTCTTATACCCATAGGTGGAGACGTTGGCCAGGTTATTGGCCGTCACGTTAATCGCCATCTGTTGCGCCGACATGCCGGTGCTGGCTATGTATAATGATTTCATCATGGCGGTCTCTCCTTCTTTAGACTCCCTGTTGGCAACATCTACGTTTCCCGCGTAGATAATTCTCGTGTAATGATATCCGCATACCTAGACCGACCAGCGGCCGGAACGCCGGCTGCGGAAGGGCTCGGTTCGGTTCCGCTGGCGGACTATGGCCTCAATTGCCCGACCTTATTGACTTTGTTGACATCAATCTCTTCGGCGGTTTGAATCGCCTTTTGCGCCGCTTCGTACTGTCTTATGGCAAAAATCATGTGGATCATCTCTTCGACGGGATTCACATTGGACCCTTCCACAGCGCCCTGACGAATACGGGCCGTTCCTTCTTCCATGGGTATGGCATCCCCTTCCATCAATGCGAACAAATCATCTCCCACCTTCTGTAACAGGGAGGTATCTTCAAAATCAACAAGGGCAAACGAGTCCACTTCCGTGGGGGCAGCCACCCCTTTTTCCTTCACTGAAATCTTGCCGGTATCACTGATATAGACCACACCGGGAGGCAGTGTCATGGTCCCACCGATTCCCAACACAGGCATACCGGAATCGGTCACCAGTTCCCCTTCAGGGCTCATTATAAAAGAGCCGTCACGGGTATATCGCACCCCCGACGGCGTTTGAATCTGGAAAAAACCCCTGCCTTCGATGGCAACGTCTAATGGCGCATCGGTTGTTTTAATCTCCCCCTGCTTAAAATTAATGGTCAATTCCGATAACATAGCAAACACGGGGATGGGGATAACTGATGTCCCGCCGGTGCCGTCCTTGGATTCGGTCATGGAACCTATTTTGGAAAAGGGCGGCGTCACCGATCCAAAGACCGGATATTCTTTTTTATATCCGTTGGTATCGGCATTGGCGAGGTTATTGGCAATCACCTCCAGTCGCCTATGCATCAGCAACTTGGCCGAAGTTGATGGGTAAATAAATACCGCGTCCATCTGATTATCCTATTCCAAAGTGATGGGTTCCCTACCCGATATAAAGCACCTGCAACTGAATAGAGCAATCTTTATGCCAATCTATGCGCCTCGATTGGATTAACGTTTATATTCCAAATAAAAGCAATAAATACAGCATGTTATATTTTTTTCAGCAGTAGGGTTAAGGTGAGACGCGTAGGGGTATGATCCACTTTTATGAGGCCATCTAACCGGTAAAATTGGGCCTGTTTTGGGTGCCGGTAGGCAGGTATTGCCATCTCGATCTTAATATTTCGTCCTGAGATAGTCATCTGTCAATGCTACCTATCCGGCAACTTGATCCAACAACACATTTCTGGGATAATGCACCCGACATGCCAACCTGGAACCCGTCTCCTTATCACCACCGTCTGTCCGATAAAACGATGCCATCCAACGGGGTCACCTTTGTCATTTTGAACTATAACGGCGTTTCGTTGGAGATTCTGCCGGACTGCCTGGCGTCGGTCAAACAGGTGGTGGAACAAACCGGAACGGAACACGAGGTGATTGTCGTTGATAACGGAAGCACCGATCACAGCATCGCCTTTATCAAAGAACATCACCCCTATGCCAAAATCATCGCCTTACCGGAAAACAGGTTTGTCACGTCCTATAACGAGGGCTTCGCCGCCAGCACAAAAGAGATCTGCATCTTTCTCAACAACGATATGATTGTGAATAAGGACTTTCTGGCTCCACTACTGGCCCATTTTAAAGACGATCGTGTTTTTGCCGTTGGGCCTTCTATCCTACCCTTGGGTAAAACTGCCATTCCCAAGACAGGCATTGGCCGCTCAACAGGGTCGTTCCAATTTGGATACGTCAAAACACAAGAAGAGACGTATGAAAGGGCACAAGCAAAAGAAGGGTTGCTAACTCAGGCATCGTATGCGTTTCATGTTGCTGCGGGGGCCTATAACAAAATGAAATATCTGGAGTTGGGCGGACTCGATCCCCTTTACGCCCCCTGCTATTGGGAGGATACCGATCTCTGCTTTCGTGCGTGGCGCAGGGGGTGGACTGTCCTCTTTGAGCCACGAAGCGTGATCCATCATAAACACCAGGGGACGACATCCCGGGTTTTTAAACGGCGGCAGCTTAAAGTTATTATGGGAAAAAACCGACATCTCTTTATGTGGAAAAATATCTTCAGCGCACGCTATCTCGCCCAGTATTTTTTCTTCTTACCCTTTCGGCTTTTTCTGCCTCTTTTAAAAGGAGACGTTGCCCCACTGGTTGGTTTTATCCGTGCATTAAGGCAGATTAGAACCGCCCTGGAAAAGAGGAGAGACGAGAAAAACGCGGCACGGCGGAGCGATCAAGAAATTTTTTCCATGACGCGCATTTTAAATTGACACCACGTTTTGCGCCGTGGCAAAATGACCCCCGTTCCGTGATACCTGTGATGGCACAAACGTTCTTAATCTGTACCTGTTCTGGATCATGATTGAGATAAGCCGACTTCAATCGATCTTGGTTTCACATCAAATAGAGGCCACGAAGCTCAACGTGGTTGCTCTTTCCGGCGACGCATCGAATCGGAAATATTATCGGGTTCTATTCGATGCTGCAGGAAAGGTGCAATCACTGATCCTGATGGTGCTGGCCGAGCCGGAAAATTTTAAGGCCTCCGAAGAGGCCGTCTCCGCCGCACATCCCCCACCCATTACTGAACTTCCCTTTATCAATATACAACGCCATCTTTACGCGTGTGGTGTAGCCGTGCCTGAGATTCTCCATTATGATGTCGAGAAGGGATGGATTCTTTTAGAGGACTTGGGGGATATCACGCTCGCGCAGGAAATCACGAGGCATGCCCTTGATGCAGAGCCGGTATTGGCCTTGTACAAAAAGGCAATTGACGAGTTGATTCTTCTGCAGCGCACAGCCACCCCAAAGACGGCGATCACCTCTCTGGCGCATTACCGGTCTTTTGATCAATCCCTTTTTATGTGGGAGTTCGATCATTTCATCGAGTATGGGATTGAAAAAAGAGAGAGGGTCACCCTTCCGGATAAACGCAAACAGGCGATACGGGCTTTCTTCTCTGATATGGCGCTGCGATTGGCGACGCTGCCTCCCGTCTTTACACACCGTGATTATCACAGCCGGAATCTGATGGTTCAACATCAGAACGACGCATCGGTTCGTATCCGCGTGATTGATTTTCAGGACGCATTAATGGGGCCGTGTCAGTATGATCTGGCCTCTCTGCTTCGGGACTCCTACATTGATTTGCCGGATGAGGTGATTAATAACTTGATCTCGTACTACCTTGGGCAATGGGAGGAGCAGACCGGAGAGAAGCCCTCGAAGGACAGTTTTGTTGAGATGTTTGATTGGGTCAGTATTCAAAGAAATTTGAAGGCCGCTGGACGATTTGTCTATATCGATCAGGTTAAGAAGAACCCGCACTATCTTCCGTTTGTTTCCAAGACCCTTTTAAAAGTGAAGCGAAATTTAGAGAAGGATAAGCGGCTCATACCTTTGCGGGATCTTCTTTCTGAATATGTAAAGGAGTTGCAATGAAAGGAATGATTTTAGCGGCCGGACTTGGAACCCGGCTTGCCCCGTTGACAAACCATCTCCCCAAACCGCTTCTTCCGATAGGGGACCGCCCTCTCATTTATTACAATCTGCTTCTGCTCAAAAAATACGGGATCACCGATGTGGCGATCAATGTCCATTACCAGGGCAAGAAGATCATTAAAGAACTGGGAAGCGGCGCAGCCATCGGCATGAAGATTACCTACTCTGAAGAGCCTCATATTTTGGGAACAGGGGGGGGCATCAAAAAGATAGAGGACTTCTTTGGCAGTGGGGCGTTTCTGGTCATCAATGGCGACATTCTAGTCGACATCGATCTCGACAAACTGGTCTCCTTTCATCACAAGAAAAATGGCATTGCCACGCTGGTGCTACGTCAGAATACCGATCCTGAGCAATACGGCCTCATCGAGGTGGATGCCAGTGACCATATTAAAAATATCCTGTCCAAGCTGCCGCCGAAAAAGGGACGCACGCAAAAAAGGATGTTTACGGGAATTCATGTGATCGAGCCACGGGCCTTAAATTATGTCCCCCCAGGGACATTTTATTCGATCACCGATGCGTATGTAGAAATGCTTCAAAAGGGAGAAAAGTTATTTGGGTATTCCATGAGCGGGTACTGGAATGATATCGGTGTGTTGGAGAGATATAACGAGGTCAACCAGCAGATAAAAGAGGGGAAAATCCGCCTCAAGTATATGCGCAACGGGGCCACCGCTTAGGGGGTTAGGCTCTCGTGGATAACATCACCGTTTTTTGTGTAGATCATTTATTCTGAATCAAGAATGAAGGTTTTAAAGGTTTTATTCTTAATTCTTAATTCATAATTCTTAATTCTTCATTCGTCATTCGTCATTCATAGGCCTACAGCGACCGCAGGCGGCGTCCCGCACAACGGGAGCTATCTATTCGTTTTCGTCCGTCGGCGGATATTGGGCATGTGTCACGTTGCCACAACGCATGCAAGTCATCATGCACCCAGGAGATAAAACTTTTAAATCATCTACTGGATGTGTATAATACTTCTGATATATACACATAGGAGGCAAGCCATGAGAACGAATGTGGTTGTAGACGACAGCTTGATGAAATCCGCCCTTAAGGTATCCGGTCTTAAGACAAAAAAAGATGCCATTGCGGAAGGGTTGAAGTTATTAGTGCAAGTAACACGTCAGAAAGAAATTAAGCGTTTTCGAGGAAAACTGAAATGGTCCGGCAATCTCGATGAGATGAGATTAGACAAGTGATTCTCATTGATTCGTCCGTCTGGATTGACTACTTTAACGGCAATCAAACGACGCATACCGACTGGTTGGACGCCTCACTCGGCAATACGCCCCTTGTTATAGGCAATCTTATTCTCACCGAAGTGCTTCAGGGATTTCACAATGATAAAGACTTCAAAATCGCCAGAGATCTTCTGCTAAGTATCCCTTTTATGTCGATGGGAGGACAGGCATTAGCCGTTGAGAGCGCCATGAATTATAGATTCTTGAGAACAAAAGGCGTAACGGTGAGAAAGACCATAGATGTTATTATTGGAACCTTCTGTATCCACCACAATCTGACGTTGTTGCATGACGATAGGGATTTTGATCCTATGGTGAAGTTCTTTGGTTTGGAGGTTGTGAATACCCAGTCGTTGTAACATCAATATCCCATGGCCAGCGAAACCTCTCCGATGATGAAGCAATACTGGGAGCTGAAAAAACAGCATCCCAA
>SBBA01000070.1 GCA_005239925.1 Candidatus Troglogloeales bacterium
AGCGGTACTCGGATTCGCTCAAAGGCAGACCCCTCGTGGGTTTACGGCTGCTTGTGACCGGCAACAGGGGTGAGACTTCCTTACTGTCTGAATCACAGAATTCAGGTAGATTTTCTCGTGAGTTGACATATGAACAAAAAAAATGGCATTCAACCTCCTATTTTGGAACACCAACTTTCGATTGCAAAAGGGATTGTATTTCTCTAGAATGGGGGCTTCATTAGAGTGTAAGGAGAGGTGGCCGAGCGGCTGAAGGCAGCGGTTTGCTAAACCGCCGTAGGGGTAACACTCTACCCAGGGTTCAAATCCCTGCCTCTCCGCCAACTTGCACCCTTTGCAGTTTCCCAAAACAATTTTCTTCGATCCCTTCAGTGTGGTATCCTTCAACCTTTCTTTTCTAGGAGGTAAAACGTTTTATGCCAAAGATAAATATTGTTCCAGCCGATCGCATTAAAAATCTTCCCCCATACCTTTTTGCTGCAATTGATAAAATGAAGCAGGAGGCGATTCGTCAGGGAAAAGATGTCATCAATCTGGGTATCGGCGATCCCGATCTGCCCACCCCCGCACCCATTATCGAGCGATTACAGAAGGCGGTCGCCGATCCTAGAAATCATCAATACCCTTCCTACGAAGGGATGCTCTCCTTTCGGCAGGCCGTAGCCAAGTGGTATCAGAGCCGCTTTAACGTTACACTCGATCCTGTCACCGAGGTGGTTACACTGATTGGATCAAAGGAAGGCATTGGTCATGCCCCATTGGCCTTTATCAATCCTGGGGATACGGCCCTGATGACCTCTCCCGGCTATCCGGTTTATCATGCTGGAACCCTCTTTGCTGGCGGCAGGTCTTACTTTGTTCCCCTTCTTGAAAAAAACGGGTTTCTGCCTGATCTTTCTTCTATTCCAGAATCAGTCGCTAAAGAGGCCCGGATTTTCTTTATCAATTCTCCGAATAATCCGACGGCGGCCGTCGCCACCCGTGCCTTTTTTGAATCGGTTATCGATTTTGCAAATCGGTACAATATCCTGATCTGCCACGATGCCGCCTATTCCGAGATTTACTATGATGGCGTTCGCCCCGTGAGCTTCTTGGATGTTCCCGGGGCCAAGGAGGTCGGCATCGAGTTTCACTCCCTCTCCAAGACATTTAACATGACCGGCTGGCGCATCGGTTTTGCCGTAGGCAATGGTGAGGCCCTGGCGGCACTGTTAAAGATAAAAAGCAACATGGACTCGGGGGTATTTCAAGCGGTGCAGGAGGCCGGAATCGCTGCTTTAGAAATGCAAGACGCCGCACTCGGTCCCATTCGCAAAATCTATCAGGAACGCCGCGATGCCTTGGTTCCCGGCCTTCACAAGCTAGGGTTTAAAGTAGTGTCTCCCCAAGCCAGTTTTTATGTCTGGATTAAAATTCCAGCCAACACGTTATCCGCGGAATTTGCGTCTCGACTCCTCTCTGAAGCGGCGATTGTGGCAACCCCCGGTGTTGGTTTTGGCACCGCCGGAGAAGGATATATTCGTATGACACTGACCTCTTCCACAGAACGCCTTTTGGAGGCGATTGATCGTATGGAAAAGGCCGGAGTTGTCGGGGGATAGGAAAAATCAAGCCGTTAGAAAATGCAGTTTGCCCTATAACGGATGGATCTCCTCAGTCAGTCAACGACTCCGGATTTTGCAATATCTCCGTCAACTCCAACAAGAACTGCGCCGCCAGAACACCATCGGCAACACGATGATCGGTTGATAATGTCATCTTCACCGTCTTGCCGATAGCAACGGCGTGATGCCTTACAACCGGCTTTTCTATGACAGAGCCGATTGCTAAAACCCCGGATTCAGGCGGCGTAATAATCGCCGAGAACGACTCCACCGACCTGTACATCCCCAGGTTGGAAATGCTGAAGACAGCGCCGGTATATTCCGACGGGGCGAGTTTCTTTTCCGCTGCCCGATGAATCTTATCTCGTACCTCTTCCGATAGAGCAGTAAGGCTTTTCTTATCGCAATCTGTAATGACTGGCGTAATCACCCCGTCTGGAATACCGACGGCAAACCCAACGTCAATGCGTTCCGCAATGCGAACTGCATCACCCTGATATGACGAACAATAAGCCGGAAACTTCCGTAGCGTTAACGCCGTTGCCTTCAGAAAGATTTCGGTCAACGTCAACTTGTTCCCATCCGCCTTCATTTTATCTTTAAAGGCGATGGCCTTCTCCATGTCAATCTCGGCAACAACATAGAAATGCGGTACCGGCCCCTTGCTTTCCGTCATCCGTCTTACGACTGCTTTTCTAAGCATTGATAGCCCCAACGGGGGCAACGAGTGGAGCCCTCCCGCTGGTCGGTCTAGCCGTGCGGATGTCATTACCCCCCTCATTGCAATGGCCTGTTCAACATCCTTTTGTGTGATTCTTCCACCGGGACCCGATCCTTTTAAATTGGCGATCTCTATTTGATGTTCCTCGGCCATCTTCCGCGCCAGAGGACTAATCCATATGGCTCCCTTTTCGACGACAGTAGCTGTCTCAATTGCCTGGGGTAATATAGCGACTTCTTCCTGATGCCCCGCTTTCTTCTCTGTTGTTTTGCTGGACATCTCTGCAAGGATGTCATCGATGACTTCATCTTCGCGGGCGATAATGGCAATCAACTTCCCCGATGGCACCGTGGTTCCTTCAACAACAAGAATCTTTCTTAGAACACCAGAAGCAAATGCCTCCAGATCCATGATGGCCTTGTCGGTTTCCACCTCGGCGATGGGATCGCCGCTTTCAATAAACTCTCCTTCCTTTTTGTACCACTTACGTAAAACACCTTCTTCCATGGTGTCAGTTAACTTGGGCATGACGACGCGATTGGCCATAAAAACCTCAGTGGCGCGGCCACGGCGAATGGACAGCTCCCACTGGTCGCTGTGGGCCCGCAATATCGTTACACAAATAAATTATCTACACAAAAACATGGACGCTATCCACAAAGAATTCACACGCTTTACGAATACATCACTTTCTTAACGGCCGCCGTGATTTTTGCCGCACTGGGAAGGGCCGCCGCTTCCAGATTTTTGGCATACGGGATCGGAACATCCTCACCGGTCACTCGTTCAATCGGGGCATCCAGAAAACCAAGGGCGTTGTAATAAATTCGATCGGCAATCTCCGCCGACACCCCCGCATAGGGCCACGCCTCCTCGACAATCACCACCCGATGTGTTTTTCGAACCGAATTAACCAGGGTTTCCATGTCCAATGGCCGCAACGTGCAGGGATCAATCACCTCGGCATCAATCCCTTCCTCGGACAATTGCTCCGCCGTTTTCATGCAAAGAAGCTGCATCTTGGACCAGCCAATCAATGTGACATCGGCTCCCTCTCGTCTCACCTGGGCCTTCCCAATAGGAAGGGTATATTCCCCTTCGGGTACCTCCCCCGTTGTGCCGTATAACGCCTGCGCCTCAAAACAGATCACCGGGTTATCGTCCCGGATCGCGCTTTTGAGCAGCCCCTTTGCGTCTCTCGGATGAGACGGCGCAATGACTTTCAGCCCAGGAATATGGCAGAAGAGGGATTCCAAACTCTGTGAATGCTGCGCGGCCAATCGCAAGGCCGACCCTCCGGGCCCACGAATAACGATGGGAACAGAAAGCTGCCCACCGGACATGGAACGCACCTTAACGGCGTTATTGATAATTTGATCGAGGGCGAGAATGGCAAAATTAAACGTCATCATCTCGATGATGGGGCGCAGGCCAACCATCGCCGCGCCGATGCCGATACCGGTAAAGGCGGCCTCAGTGATCGGCGTATCAATCACCCGTTTCTGGCCGAATTCATCGAGCATCCCGCGACTGACTTTGAATGCGCCGTTATAAAACCCGACCTCTTCACCCATCAGAAAGACATTCGGATCGCGCCGCATTTCTTCCCTCATAGCGGCACGCAAGGCATCTCGATAGGCAAGGACGGGCATCAGATGAACTCCATTTTAGGGTATCTGTCGGCAGGCGGGGAGATTCTATCAAAAAGGCTGGATGAACTGCAAAGAAATTGCAAATGTAATAGTTTAGACTTAGTCTGGCGCCATTAGGGTTTACTCAAGGGATCGGTGAGTTTGCCACTTCGCATTTACAAAATCATAAGTCGGTGGCTCTCTATTGTTCAGTCTTTGATACCCATATAGTGTACTAAAAAATATCTTTGTAAAAATGATTAAGATATTTTTCACAAAATCCTGACAGCCTTTAATCCGGTGCTATACTTAGAAAAAGCAAGTGATTCAAAGCACTGACTGCATGAGATTAAGGTGCAAGCCCTTGCAGTCTTGTGGTGAACTGGCAATAGAGCCCCCCTTTCTGGGTATGTTCTTTCAGGGTAAAAACGAAAGACAATAACCTACTTTGAATTCCTTGACCAGGCGCCGAAGTCGTTCGGGCATTCTCAAACAAAGGAGGTCATACAGTGATTCAATCGAGACGTTTTGCAACCCTTTCAACAGTCATTACAACTGGAATTCTTTCCTTCTATTTTACCGGCTATGCAGCGGCAGACATTGTGACGCGCGGCCCGTATTTGCAGACGGGCACTGAGACGAGCATTGTGCTCAGATGGCGTTCCGATGTGGTGACCGACAGCCGTGTGCGCTATGGAACCGTATTGGGAAACCTCACCAACACGGTGAATGATGCCACCATTACGACAGAACATGAGGTGCGTTTAACAGGACTCTTGCCCAATACGAAATATTACTACGCCATTGGCCCAACCACTCAAATCTGGGCGGGCAATGACGCGCAACATTTTTTTACAACCTCAGCCAATCGCGGCACGGAAGACGCCGTGCGCCTCTGGGTTTTGGGTGACTCGGGCACCGCAGATCGCTATGCCAACGAGGTGCGCGATGGCTACCTCTTATTTAATGGCAGCCGGTCTACCGATGCGATGCTTCTGTTGGGCGACAACGCCTACAAAAGCGGCACGGACAGTGAATATCAAGCCGCGTTATTCAACATGTACCCATCTATATTAAGGCAGACCGTGCTTTGGCCTACATTGGGTAATCACGACCGGTTGAGCGCCGACTCGCCCACCCAGAGCGGGGTGTATTACGACATCTTCACGTTACCCAAGCTGGGAGAGGCCGGAGGGGTCAGTTCCGGCACAGAGGCGTATTATTCGTTCGACATTGCGAATGTTCATATTATTTGTCTGGACTCGGATGATACCGATCTTTCCGCCACGGGCACGATGATGACCTGGCTAAAAAGCGACCTGACAGCGAACCTGCAAAAATGGACCATCGCCTACTGGCATCATCCGCCCTATTCAAAAGGCGTGCACAAATCGGACGATATTTATGACAGCGAGGGAAAGATGACCAAGATGCGCGAGCGCTTTTTGCCGGTATTGGAGTCGTACGGGGTGGACCTGGTTCTAACCGGCCACAGTCATTCCTACGAGCGTTCCTTCCTGCTCAACGGGCATTACGGCACGTCCACCACGTTGACCAGCGCTATGATTGTAAATGGTGGCGATGGGCGCGTTACTGGCAATGGCGCGTATAATAGTGACCCGAAGGGAACCGTCTATGTTGTTGCGGGGAGTTCCGGCAAAACCGACGGAGGACTCTTGAACCATCCGGCCATGTATCTTTCGCTTGATGTGCATGGGTCTCTGGTGATTGACATTAACGGGAATCGTCTGGATGCAAGCTTTGTAAACCGATCCGGTTTGGCGCAGGACACCTTTACGATTATTAAGACCCCGCCTGTTGTAACCGAGATTTGCGATGGCATAGATAATAATTTAAATGGGTTAATAGATGAAGGCTTTTTGGATACCGATGGTGATACGATTGCCGATTGCGTTGACCCGGATGATGATAACGATGGCGCTCTTGATGCAGCGGATAATTGTTCGTTGATTGCAAATCCAACGCAGCTGGATACCGACCTGGATGGGATGGGCGATGCCTGTGATCCCGACGACGATAACGACGGGGTTCCAGATACAACGGATAATTGTCCATTGCTAGCCAATGCAACGCAGGTGGATACTGACCTCGACGGGATGGGCGATGCCTGTGACCCGGACGACGATAACGACGGGGTGGCTGATACAACGGATAATTGTCCCATCGCAGCCAATCCAACGCAGGTGGATACCGATTTAGACAAGATGGGGGATGCCTGTGACCCGGATGACGATAACGACGGTGTAGCCGATGTAACCGATAACTGCTCATTGATTGTTAATCCAACGCAGATCAATACCGACTTGGACAGTATGGGCGACGCCTGTGACCCGGATGACGATAACGACGGGATTCTGGACGCCCAGGATGAGTGTCCCCTGCTCTCGACGCCGAAGGTGATTACGGGTACGGCAAATAGTGATACGCTGTATGGCACATCAGGAAACGATTTGATTCGGGGGTTGAGTGGAAATGACAAGATCTATGGCAAAAGTGGACATGACTGCTTGATCGGCGGCTTAGGCAACGACCGCATTGAGGGAAGTACAGGTAATGATATTCTGAAGGGTGAGGATGGAACTGATCAGTTGTATGGTGGCAAAGGGAATGACGCCTTAGACGGCGGCGCCGGTACGGATACCTGTTCGGGGAGTGATGGCACCGATACTGCCGTGAATTGTGAGACCACCACGGGCGTTCCATGATCGGTCTGTGACAGACAGAACTCTGTTATTGTAGTACCATCCGCGCAGGGGCAAAGGCAATGACCGTCTTTGCCCCTTCCTGCATGAGGATACGCGCCCCTTCTTTTAATGTTGCACCCGTCGTGTAAACATCGTCCACCAATAAAATACGTTGCCCCTTCACCTCACTTGGATGCGCCACGTCAAACGCCCCCTTTATATTTTCTTCCCGTTCTTTTTTAGAGAGGCCAACCTGCGGCACGGTCTCACGTGTCCGTATCAACGCATCAATTGACAAAGGCATAGAGAGGGTTTTGGCAATCCCTTTGGCCAACAAAAGTGATTGGTTAAATTCCCGATGGCGAAGGCGATGGGGATGAAGTGGAACAGCCATCACGCGATCTACGTTCAGGTTGGCCAGGCTCTCCACTATCAATCGCACAAAAAAATCAGCCAGGTAGGTCTGCTTTTCGTATTTGAATTTGCATATGGCAGTTGAAATAGGGGGATCATAGAAAAATGGTGTGACGGCCTTTTCAAAAGACGGCGGGCTTTCGCGGCAATCCGCGCACCGTTGTTCGGGGGAGTGTGATGTCGCCGCTCCCGAGACAAAAGGAACGTTACAAATAAAACAGGTCGGGCCAACAATACGCCGAACCTTGGCAAAACAATCGCGGCAGAAGGGAGTATTGGGGTCTGTCGGGGACGAGATGATTTCGCTACACGCAACACAACTGCGTGGGTAGAGAAACTGATAGAAAACGTCGCGTAATTTATTGTAAAAGGAAGTACGCATTGGTTAAATCGCGTAGTAGGTCTTTAGGCGTACCTTGAATATTTTCATCAGACGCCTTCACATATTCAGGGCCGCCCAACTGTCTCATTTGTCTTTCGATCCAACGCACCCTTCTTATTACATAGGCCGATGGACGCTTTGCTTTGAATCGCTTCGGGCTGGGAAGCACCGCCGCTAAAAGAGCCGCCTCTCTTCGCGTAATCCTCTGTGGACTTTTCTTGAATACTTGTTCCGCCGCCGCGCCAATGCCGTAGATGCCGTCTCCAAACTCCGCAATATTCACGTAAACCTCCAGAATCCGCTCTTTTGTCAACAATGATTCGAGTAAAACCGTGAAGTAGGCCTCACAACCCTTGCGTAAATAGCTTCGACCGGGCCACAAAAAAAGATTTTTGGCAACCTGTTGCGTGATGGTAGAGGCCCCTCGCAGAGGGCGTCCCTTTCGCAGGGGGCGGCCTCCCCGCTGGGGGAGCACCTTTTGCAGGCGGTCTCTTTGCTTGTTCTTCTCTATTGCCTTTGTAATCGCGTCAAAATCAAAACCCTGATGATGGAAAAACTTCTGATCTTCCGCCGCAACAACGGCAAGAGGCATCCACGGAGAGATCAATTCCCAATCAACCCACTTGTAATGCACGGGGGGGGATTCTTTTCCTTGTAAGACGCTTGCCCATTGCCTTTGCACCATAAAGGCGCTGGTGGGCGGCGGCACCCAGCGCAAACAAAGCACCAAAAGGACCGAGAGAGTAATGGCAGAGAGCGTGGCACATCCCAGGAAAATTAGCAGCCTGAAGAGTTTACTCCGAGGTTGTTTTTTAGACGTTTCACCGGCAGTATCTACGTTTTTTGTGTTGATGTCTTTTTGTGTAATCGTATCCGCAGGCTCATAGCGACCGATATCGTCATCCTGCTCAGCGGGAGTGGCCCATTCGCTTTTATCCGCAGGCGGCATCTCGACTGTTGGCGGATTAGGGTCGGCGCTGACCACGTCTTCATTGACGTCTGGCAAGGGGATGCCTGTAACGGCGGCCAATCGCTCGATGAGGGAGTATCCATGCGTCGTCAGCCCCCCTTCAATAGAGAGGACTTTTTTCAGCAGTCGTGTGGATTTTGAAACGTTTCGAAAGACATGGTCGCGTAACGCCACCACAATCGGGTTGGGCCACTCCCACAATAATTCATACTCCCACGCGATCCTGTGCAGCCGATCCATGTCCGGCTTGCGAATCCGTTCATATTCCACGGGTAAACGGTACGGCATCCTGGGGTTATCGGCCATTTTGCAAAGTAAAGCCGCGATGGCCTCTGCATCAAGCATCGCCTGCGTTGCCCCTTGGGCCATATGCGGTGAGAGGGTGTGGGCCGCATCGCCCATGACAACCAATCCTGGGGCGCCCCACTTCAACACACGAACGGTTGGGCAGGGGGCGGCCTTTACTGACTCCCAACCGGTAATGGGTGTGAGCACATCCTGCAATACCGGATCGATTTGGGCCAGCCGTGCAGTCAATTGCTCTACCCCTTCGTCTTCTATTACCTCAAAGGGCTTTCGGGTATTCATGTATAAAAGCACCATGTCTTCCGTAGATCGTGGAAAGAGGCCGAGCGTCTCGCCGGTTCCCAGATAATACCGCACGTCCCGATTAAATCCCTTAGGGCGCCGTACCGATAAGATGAACATCCGGGCCTTTGGAATTTTGGTTTTCGTCGGCAGACAGGCCACGCGGCGCACCGGAGAAGACGATCCATCCGCCCCCACGATCAATCGTGCCCTTATGTTACAGAATTTCCCCTCATGCCGATAGGAAACCCCTTGATGAAGTCCATCCTCTGTGATCAGCCCGGAAAACTCGGCTCCCCAGAGCAAGGTGATTCCCCCGGAACCATCGCATGGCCCGCCGCCATCGCATGGCTCGTAGGGGGTGTTCCCCCCTACTGCTTTGATTAGGAGTGATTCGAGAATATTGGCGTCAACAATCAGGTTATGGAATCCCTTTCGCCGTGAAAACCCTACCTGCCGATAGTCGGCATGAAGCAATGCTCGACCATTCTTCATGGAAAAAAAACGAAAGACGTCGCAGGGGTAGACATCCTCGCGGGCAAGCGGCTCCAATAGACCCATCGTATCCAGAAGGGCTAACCCTCTGGGGCCAATGGTCGTTGGAAAGGGGCTTGCGGTGGGGCCGGATCTTCGGTCTAGGACAACAACATTAAGGTGGATACGCGAGGCCATGAGGGCCAGGGCCAGCCCGCCGATTCCTCCGCCGACAATGACAATATCGGCGATTGTTGTCTCTCGCTCAGAAAAGGTGGGTGGCATCATTGTTTTTCGGACAGATAGACATTGACGAATATTAGAGATATTCTGCTAAATACGCAACCCGTTATATACGAGGCATTGATAGTGTGTTAATGTGTAAGGTTAATGTGCAAAATATTGACAGGCATATAACATTGTATATATATACACTGTCTATCTCTGATAGTGGCGCTACACACGAATAGGCATAACATCTCATGGAACGATTACAAAAAGTTATCGCTAATGCAGGCATCGCGTCCCGACGTCATGCCGAAGTTTTGATTGAAGAAGGCCACGTTGTCGTCAACGGCACGCTGGTGACCACGTTGGGCACCAAGGTCGATCCACTCAAAGACCATATCAAGGTCAATGGCAAGCTGATTCACCAAAATAAAACCAAAAATGTCTATCTCATTTTAAACAAACCGTGCGGAACCATTACATCGGTAAGTGACCCGGAAGGACGCCCTACCGTCATGGATCTGATCCCCAAGGGAAAGGAACGGCTCTATCCGGTCGGTCGGTTGGACTTTAATACCGAGGGACTGCTGCTGTTCACTAACGATGGGGAGATGGCCAATAAGCTGATGCATCCCCGGTTTGAAATCGAGAAAAAATATTGGGTGAAAGTCAAAGGACACCCCACGGAAGCACAAATCGACAAGTTGAGACAAGGTGGAGTATCCCTCCCCACCGGTAAAAGCGCTCCGTGTAGCGTTCGGATGCTCCCCCCTCGGCCCTACCGGGAGGGGGGGAAGGTTGCGGTGGAAAATAGCTGGCTGGAAGTAATCTTACATGAGGGGAAAAAAAGAGAGGTGCGGCATTTAGTGAAAGAGATGGGCCACTTTGTGCTGAAATTAAAACGGGTTGCCTTTGCCAACCTGACATTGGGCTCTCTTCCCATAGGGGCTTGTCGCGCACTCACACTCAAGGAACTGGAAGGGCTTCGAAAAAAGATTGGTAACGAACCCACACCCGCTGCGCATCAAAAAAGAAGAGAGAAGCGCAATGGATAAGCTACAGGAATCGGCCAAGGCCGTTTCACAGGCCTACAACACGATGGGGGGCGGCTTTGATGATCTGGTTGAAAAGACCCCCTTTCTGATGAACTGCACCAACTTGTATCAGCTTTGCCTGGATCAGTTTGCAAAAATGGCCCCTTTTTCACGTGTTTTAGACGTAGGCTGCGGCAGCGGCGTGCAATCTTTTTATCTGGGGGCCCATGCCAAGGAGGTGATTGGTGTTGATCTCTCAGAAAAACTGATTGAGATCGCAAGAGGGCGTTGTGCGGGGTTAGACCATGTGCAATTTCAGGTGGGCAATGCCTGTCGGCTTCCGTATCGTGATGCCAGCTTTGATTTTATTATCTCGTATGGGGACGTTGTCAGTCATATTGTGGATGGCTACGAAGAGGCGATTGCCGAGATGGCGCGCGTGGCCAGGCCGGGGGCAACCATCACATTTGAGGTTGATACCAAGTGGAATCTCGGTATTTTGTATCACCCCATGGAACTGCTGGATGCCCTTAACGCAGATGGGATAGGCCATGCCACCCGTACATGGGAGGGGATGCGGTTTAAGACCTTTACCTACACAGAGATCAAGGGGATACTTGAAAAGCACAAGTTGGAGATACTCTCTTGTCGCGGCCACAATATCCTGGCCTCTCTCATTCCGGATCAGTTTCTTTTGGAAAAAGAAGGGCGTTCTTTTCTGGGGACAGTCGCCCTTCTTTTGGGAAGGCTTGACTTGAGTCTCTCGGATGTCTATCCTTTTAACCGGTTTGGGTTTAACTTTGTCATCACGGCCAAAAAAAGGGGTTAGCAAATGTCATTTGAAATACACCAGTTAGAGGGGGTTGATCCCATCGGCCGAATGTTCAGCCGAGACGTTAAAGTGAATGTAGACGAAGAGGGCTATTATGGCGCCTTTGGTTATGAGGGGTTCGCGGTTCAATCCGGCCCCTATGCCACGGTGGAAGAGGCGATCACGGAGATAGCCAAGAAACTCCAGAGGAAAAAATTCCACGACCTTCGCAGCCGTCTCAACTTCCGAGAAGATCGTTACTACGCCGAACGAGAGGCGTGGGTCCATTACAACGCGGCGTAGGAACAGGGTATTAGGTCTCTTGCATAATCTCATACTATGGTGTCATTCCCGAACGCTTCTATCGGGAATCCAGAATATGTAAACCCCTGGATTCCGGCTTAAAAATTGCCGGAATGACGGCGTCGTGTTGTTTTCCCTTATATATTACTGATTGACACCCGTTTGCCTACAGCGACCAACGGTCGGAACGCCGACTGCGGGAGCTGTCCATCCGCCTTGGCTGGTGCCACTGGCCGGAGTTAGTTGGGCCACGCCGCTAGCAGGGGGTGATGTTCCACCGTCTCTTCCTTGAGCAAAGTGGGTGGTACTTTCCCCTGCATGCGGCGTGTTACGGCCATTTAAAAGTCATCATCGGCCTCTGCACCTTCCAATGCGGGGGCATATTCGTGATCCGTACGATGACGATCTATATCAAAGATAGAACCGGGCCTCTTTCCATTTTTCTTACTGCTGATGGGTTCATGGTCAGCCCGATTCTGTTCACCGTTGAGTCGCCGATTTAGCGAGATCACGCTATCCACAACATCACCACACTGAATGCAGCGCCATCCTGGATAATACCAAACTGCGCTCGATTCCCAGCCATAAAAACCTTCATAGGACATAAGCCCTGAACATTTTTGACACTCCATTTTTAACCTCCTTGTTAAAGAACCTCCATTTTAAAGGCCTTGGTTTTCCTCTAGGGCCTACCCCAATCAGATCAATTTGGGCCTTACCCTTTCATTTTTAACAGCTCTTAGAGCTCACTTTCATTAGTCAAGCAATTCATATGCCATAAAATAATGGCCTAAAATGGCATAAATATGACGAAATGAGATGGGATATAGATCATCTTTGCCTAGTGAGTGATGAAAGAGGGGAAGATTTTTACGATACGGCAGGGGAAAGCATCGTCAATGAGGTGGATTGAGTATCCATTCGGACAGGAATGCCGATAGGAAGGGTATAAATGGCATCCCCATGACCGGAAGGGAAATTAAAAAGGACAGGGATATCCAGATCAGCAAGTAGTTCCGTAATAATTTCCGGCAAGAATTCTTTCTCGCAGTCCGGCATTTGGCCGATCACCAAACCACGAATATTTTTTAATTTATTCAATGTTTTTAGATAATAAAGCATCCGATCGACCCGATAGGGTGCCTCCCCGGTATCCTCGATAAATAATATGGATCCCTCTGTATCAATTTCGTATGGGGTTCCAATGGTAGTGCAAATCAATGTGAGGCATCCGCCCGTCAAAATTCCGTCGGCTATTCCTGGCTTAAGCGCCGTTACCTCAGATGTGTGCATTTGAATCGGTTCACCTGATAATACCTTGAATAGATAAGAGGGGGCGAAGGGGACGACCCAACTGGGTGTGGCGACCATTGGGCCATGAAAGGTGACCAGATTGTATTGCTTATGAAGGTAGAGCAGCAGGGTGGTAATATCGCTGCATCCAACCAATATCTTGGGTGGAATAGACTGCCCTTCAATATAGGAAAGGATACGGGCCGACCCCGACCCGCCACGGGCACAGAAGACGGCATCCACTTCCTTGTTTTGCATCATCGCTAAAAAATCGTTGGCCCGATTGCTGTCTGTACCGGCAAAATACCGATGGCTTTTTTCGAGATGCTGGCCCAGGATCACTTTAAATCCCATTTGTTCAAGATCGGCAACACCACGATGTAAATGATTGATGTCCACTTTTCCGGCGGGCGCAACAATACCAATAGTCCCACCCGGGGGGAGTCGTTTCGGTTTGATCATGGACTGGTTCAATGGACCATCTCCTGATAAATGATGTCGTGGATTTCAGGTCGAAACAGTTTAATCCGGTCGTTGTCTCGACGGGGATGCACCCGATTGGTCAGAAGAATCACCACCAGGGATTGGATGGGGTCCACCCAGAGCGATGTGCCCGTATAACCCAAGTGGCCAAAGCTCGACGGAGAAAAAAAACGGCCTGATGAGGAATGGTGTGGAGAGGGTGTATCCCACCCCAGGAGAAAGTTTCCTTCTCGACGTGTAACAAATTGGTTGGCAATCTGGGCATCAATCAATCCATCGCCTTTTATAGAATCCTGCCAACACTTTACCATCGTATAAACATCCTGTGCCGTTCCAAACAGGCCCGCATGGCCGGAAACGCCCCCCATGGCATAGGCGTTATCATCATGCACCTTGCCGCAGACCACCTCATCCCGCCAGGGACAATCCTCGGTCGCCGCAAAATGCCCGGCCCGTTCTTTGCCAAGTCTTTGGAAAAATATGGGGCATTCTAATTTAGAAAATATCTCATTAGTGCAAAGCTGATCCAACGGTACATCGGTCACCTTTTCGATGATCTCCGCCAGAAGAATAAATCCGATGTCGCTATATCTATCACATGTTCCGGGTGCCGCCACCAGAGGTTCATGACGGGCCATTTGATAGACCGCTTCTTTTGCGGCCCCCGATCCCAGAAATCCGGGGCTTTCTTTATCTTGTCGAATGACCTCTTCGTAGTATGGCCTCCAATCGGGTAGGCCGGAACGGTGACTAAGAAGGTGAGCAAGTGTGACGCCGCTTTTATCTCCACCTTGGTATTCAGGGATAAATTTAGATACAGGATCCTCAAGGGAAAGAGTGCCTCGTTTGATGAGAAGCCCCAATAGGGAGGCCGTTGCCAATGGTTTGGTTAAAGAGGCGAGATCAAAGAAGGTGCTGGTGGTTAATGGAACTTTTGTAGGGACAATCTGTGCAAAACCAAACGCCTGGTGAAGGCGAATCTCTTCCTCATAGGCGACAAGTAGCACACCGCCTGGAAAAACGCCTGCGGTTACCCCTTCTTCCATCTTTTGCGAAATTAAATCCACCATAAGGCCGAAGGGTAGCACCTGTATCAGGTCTCCTCGCGTAGTAATACCCGAAAGCCGGCTTGCTGAAAATGCTCATCTGTCGTTAGGGCTTCAGTCAGTCCATAATCCTGCATAACAAGGAACGACATGCCGTCTGTAAGCCCCCACTCTTTATCAGGTCGTTCACGGTAGAGTTGAATAGCACGCGCATAGAGCGCTTCCGACAAAGGCACAATGGTGACCTTGGGGTCCGACTCCAAGGCCGCGAGCAACTGCACTGCAGCCTGACGGTAGCGGAGTTTGGATAAGGCGTTCCCAATTTCTAACAGGACGGCTCTCGTGGTAATAAGCCGTGTCCCACTGGTTTCCATCTGCTCTGCGAGCGCAACCGCGCATGCATGAAAGTGATCCGGGGGAGAGGACAGGGCAATAGCGTATGCGGTGTCTAGAAACACATCAGCCTGCATGGGACAGGTCCCCACCACGCAGATACTCATCAATATTAGCTGACCAGTCTGGAGGGCCGTTGAGGTGTAACGTGCGTGCCGTGTGCAAAAAGGACGCAGCCTTCTCTTCAGAAGGTAGAACCGTTTCAATAGTGACCCGTGTGCGTGTGTTTGGGGGAAGCGCAACGGACTCCATCGGGTGGAATACAGTCCCGTCAAATACCACTTCAATCGTTTTAATCATCTCCAACCTCCTTCCTCCCCTCTTTTTTATCCCCGTAAGCAAGCACAAGTCAAATGGTAGCAAGCCCCTTCAAACGATAGCGTTTGCTACAAATTTGTCGTACACTCGTTCACTTCTCCTTCTTCAAAAACGGCTTGGGAACCTGCGGCAGACCACACCACGCTGCAATGCCGTTGTACCCTTCGGCAATATCCTGCGCAAT
>SBBA01000115.1 GCA_005239925.1 Candidatus Troglogloeales bacterium
CGTTTGTTTGGGCCAATATTGGAATGATCGAACGAGTTTTGGAAAATCTCATTGAGAACGGATTACGCCATACACCAGAGAGCGGGCGTATTACGATTATACTTCGTTCTGATTCGGAAAGGGTTGGTGTTGAAGTGACGGACACCGGTTGTGGTATTCCTTCCGAGGCGCTTCCACATATCTTTGACCGTTTTTATCGGGTCGATAAAAACCGTTCGAGTCGATCCGATGAAGTAGGCCTGGGTCTCGGCCTGGGCCTTGCCATTGCCAAGCGGATTTTGGAGCTTCATGGCAGTTCGATTGAAGTTCACAGTGCCTTAAATGTCGGTACGACCTTCAAGTTTTACCTGCCCATCTCAAAAAATCCGTGATACACATTTTATTTTTTCGTGATACATCCGTGATCTTTGACGGATAAGCTAATCGTGTCTGGAAGAGGACTTCCAGAAATGACAAACCTAAAAAACATAGGGAGATAAAGATGAAAACAAAAATGATGATAACACTCGCCGTCGCCTCAACCCTTTTAATGGCCTGTTCACACATGGGCATGGAGAAAGACCACATGAAGAAGGATTCCATGATGATGAAAGAGGACAAAATGATGAAGGAAGATAAAATGATGAAAAAAGACGGAATGATGAAAGAAGAAATGATGATGGAAAAGGAAAAAGGAATGATGAAATGAAACGCCGGAACGCCTACTGCGGCCCGAACACCAGCGATAAATGGTTATGGGTAGTCGCAGGAATCTTCATCAGCCTGATGCCTCCATCCCATAAAGCAAGCGCCTTCATGGATCAAAAGGCGCCGGAGATCACAAGCCCAGCCTGGGTCAATTCCAAGCCGCTCTCTCTTAAAGCCCTGCACGGGAAGGTGGTCATGGTTGAGTTCTGGGCCTTCGGATGCACCAACTGCCGGAACGTTGAACCCCAGATCAAGGCGTGGCATCATCAATGATAAAAAGAATAATCGTTCTGCTCACCCTCAGTATCATTTTTCTTGGCTGCGGCGAGGAAGATGCCGTCCCCACGGGAACCTTGAATGAAACGGTATCCACTTCTTCTTCCGGTCCTCTTCAACAAGTGAGTTCCCATTCATTTGTAGAATCGGGGCACTCTGTTTCGGGAACCGTTACAACATTCAAAGATTCTTCGTTAAACGAATATAAGTATCAGCTATCCAATTTTAACTCACAGAACGGACCGGATCTTCGTGTTTATATTTCAGAGGACCTTCAGGCATCTCGATTTGTCGATTTGGGCGCACTTAAATCAACCAATGGCAATCTGGTTTACACCGCCACGGCAAACCAACTTTCAAACTTAAACCCCCAATATCTGCTCATTTGGTGCAGAAAGTTCAGTGTCCTTTTTGGCTCTGCTAAGATTCAGCCATAGTTCCGATATGCGACCCTTTCTTCCACTCATTTACGCGGCTGTCATCTTGATAACCATCGCTCCACCAGCCTGGTGTGACACTTTAGATGATGTTGTAGGTGAGAAGATCAATTTCATCAACGTTACTGGACTTCGCCGTACAAAAGAATCCGTGCTCCTCAGAGAATTGCGCTTTGGCCCGGGTGACCCATTGGACGTTGATGCTTTTCACGAAGGGCTGCAACGTCTTCGTAACCTGCAGATATTGAATCGTGTAGAGGGGGAAATCAAAAAAGATGAGAGAGGAGTGGAGCTGAACCTTCGAGTGGAGGAACGATGGACGACACTTCCGATATTGCGCGCTGTAAGCGGTGGCGGAACGACATCCACTATTTTGGGCCTTTACGATATTAACGCCTTCGGTCGTTACCTTGAACTGGGCGGCCAATACGAAAACTTAAATGGCCGTCACGGAGGTGTTGTCTGGTTTCGCAATCCACGTTTTTTGGATCAACGACTCCGTGTGGGGGGTGATTTCTGGCTGCTGACTCGTAACCGCGATCTCTTTAACCACGCTGGAAAAGAAGAGGGGGCCTTTACACTTACTCGGAAAAGAATTCATCTGTTTGTCGATCGAGAGTTTCATCGCTACTTTACATTGGGAGTTGGAATTGATTCACAGTTGGACGAGGTTTCAGACGACATGTTAGCCAATAACTTTATTGCTTTAAATACAGCAAATGGATTTCGTTTTGGCACAAGGCAGAGGAATTACTTGTTGCAACTTTACACCCGGCTGGGCAGGCTCAACTATGATCTTTACAAGGTGCGTGGGTTTGAGGGTTTAGTGGAGTACGATCAGTCGTTAACAGCCCTCGGCTCGGACGAAACCTTTTGTCGGTTGCATGCAACGAACAGTACATTTTGGACCCTTCCCAAAAATGCCAACCTGGGCCTGTTATTTCGGGTTGGTTCTACCAATACCAATTCCATTCAGAACTTCTATTATTTGGGCGGTCTGGATTCGATCCGTGGTTATAACGATGGACAGTTTCGCGCCAGAAATTTCTGGCAGGCCAATGTGGAATATCGTATTCCCAGTATAGAGCGCCGCTCGCTGGTACTACAGCATGTTGTATTTACCGATTTAATTGCGGTTCCGCAGACGTCGTCACGCCCGATTGATCAAGAGGTCTCGACCTCTATTGGCACGGGAGTTCGATTGATCTTTCCAAGGGTCTATCGGTTTAATCTGCGCTTTGACATTGCTTATGGCTTTGATCTAAACAAAGGGATAGGAGTGAGCTTTGGAACGCAACAATTCTTTTAATCCGCCGACGGGCGGAAGCAAGTGGCACTGGCCACAGCGCGCAAGCCCTCCCGTTGGTCGGGACGCCGCCTGCGGTTGCTGTGGACCTATGAATGACGAATTACGAATTAAGAATTATGAATTAAGAATTATGAATTAAGAATTAAGAATAAAACTTTTAAAACCTTCATTTTTGATTCTTCATTCTTGATTCAGAATAAATGATCTACACCAAAAACGGTGATGTCACCAATAGAGGGTCTAAGGTGTTCTGTCGTGTTTTGATTCTGATTTCCTCAACGTTGGTTCTCGTTGCCTCCCCAAGCTGGGCTGATGGCGATGCAATTCTGCCTGTTGGCGCATTCTCGATGGCACAGGAGGGAAGCGTCCTGCCACACGGATGGAAGCCGCTGACCTTTCCCAAGATTCCAAAACACACCCAATACGAGGCGATTCAGGATGGCAATATTACCGTCATGCGCGCTACCAGCGAGGCCGCCGCGTCCGGCCTCGTTCATCAGGTGAAGATTGATCTTCAGAAATATCCGATCCTGAAGTGGCAATGGAAGGTGTCAAACATCCTCGAAAAAGGGAACGTTCGCACCAAGACTGGGGACGATTATGCCGCAAGAATCTATGTTACGTTTGAATACAATCCAGACAAGGTGAGTGTGAGCAGGAAAATAAAATATAAGGTAGGACGTCTCCTGTTTGGCGATATTCCGATTGCCGCGATTAATTATATTTGGGATGGCAAGTCCCCTGTTGGAACGATGGTGGATAACGCCTATACCGATTTTGTAAAAATGATTGTGGTGGAAAGCGGCCGTAATCATCTCGGCCTGTGGATTACAGAGGAGCGAAACCTCTATGAAGACTATAAAAAGGCCTTTGGGGAAGAGCCGCCGTTGGTAAACGGTGTTGCCATTATGACCGATACCGATAATACCGGCGAGAAGGCAACGGCCTATTACGGCGATATCGTGTTTATGAAGCCATGAAACTATTCCGGGGAGCTTATGTTAGATGATAATAAAAGGAGCTGTGCCAGGAAAATTTCAAAAGGCACAGCCCCTTATCTCGGCGTCATTCCCGAATGTTTTTATCTGGAATGACGCCATATTTGTGTAAAAAGGGGCAGAACAAATTCATCTGCATATGGAAATAGTCCGTGATATAAGCTTTATCTTTTTGTGATAACCTTGTAATCTTTATATAAGAAACCAATTTTATAAGAAGGAGGAAACCATGATTAAAAAGCCGATTTGGAGTTTCTTCTTATTGATATCCATGTTGATCGAAACGGTCGTTTTAATCCATGCCGAGGGGAGGCAGGGGAAAAAGCCGTCTACACCGGCAGAGTCCACGTTTGAGAAGGCAACCTTTGCGGGCGGCTGTTTTTGGTGTATGGAATCTGATTTCGAAAAAATTGATGGCGTTGTCTCAGTCGTATCGGGATATACCGGTGGACAAAAGGACCATCCAACCTATGAAGAGGTCTCGGCGGGTGGAACGGGACATGCCGAGGTGGTGCAGGTGACCTACGATCCTGCAAAAATCACCTATGCCAAGCTCCTTTCCGTCTATTGGAAACATATTGATCCAACCGTATCAAACCGGCAGTTTTGTGATGTTGGAGATCAATACCGAACCACCATCTTTTACCACAACGAGGAGCAACGTCGTTTGGCTGAGGCATCAAAAGAGACGTTGGACAAGACGAAGCCTTTTAAGGAACCGATCGTTACGCCGATTGTGCCGGCCTCCACATTTTACGAAGCAGAAACGTATCATCAGGATTACTATAAGAAAAATCCTATCCGGTACAAATTTTATCGAGCGGGGTGTGGCCGCGATGACCGTCTTGCTGCGTTATGGGGAAAACCATAGGAATGGCACATGATGATCACACGACGATTATTTTTAGGAGGGATTTTAGCGATTTTGTTTGCGCGGCTGTTTCCACGTATTGGTTTTGGAGCGGGGCCAAAAATAGAAAACGAGGCGATTGTGAAGATAAATCGTTCGAAGGAAGAGTGGCAAAAAATCCTTCCGCCGGAGGCCTTTCGTGTCTTGCGTGAAGAGGCAACCGAAAAGCCATACACCAGTCTGTTATTAAAGAATAAGCAAAAAGGTCTCTATGTTTGCGCCGGATGTGACCTGGCGCTTTTTACCTCCGAAACAAAATATGAAAGCGGTACGGGCTGGCCCAGTTTTTACGCTGCGATTGAGGGTCATGTGGAGACAAAACCCGATTTTTACCTGATTTTTCCACGCACGGAGTATCATTGTGCCCGTTGTGAAGGACACCAGGGACATGTCTTTGATGATGGCCCGCCGCCCACAGGAAAACGATATTGTAACAACGGTGTCGCCCTGAAGTTTACCCCCGCAATGTAAAATGTAGAATATGTGGGGAACGTTTTATGCTATTAGGCCTTTTGTCTCTTGTGCCCGGTCTCTACCGCAAGTTCCGGCCTGTTTCACCTATTTGATCCCCAGCTTTGCGGAAAATGGTTTCAAAGAGGAGCCTGCCCTACCACTCCTCCCAAAAATATGAAAAGCATAATCCAATAAAAATGCTTTAAAAAGCGCCCCGTTAATTTTGATTTTTCGATCTCTTTCTAAAGAAACGTGGAAGGGGTATACTGGCCGAACTAAAAGAGATGGCGCTTCTGCTGAAACCCTTAACCATCATGGAAAAAGCGCCCATCCAAAAGAGTTTTATTCAGACGCAATCAAAATAGTCATTCTCTTTGATGGAACAGCTCGATGAGTAAAGAAGTTAAAAGGCTGGAGGCGACGAAAAAAAAACGGCACACTGGCGCATCGAGTAATCGGACGGAACCAGCTGGATGGGGAATCCAGAGTGAAGCCATTTCGGACAGCCCTGGATTCCGGCTTAAAAATTGCCGGAATGACGAACTTTGTCGTGGTCTTAGATTTCTCGCTTCGCTCGAAATGACAGAAAAAGAGGACTTTCGTTCAGACACTAAATAAGGGAGGATTAGGATATGCAGCTAGGCATGATTGGTTTGGGACGGATGGGTGCGAATATGGTTCGGCGGTTGATGCGTGGAGGACACGTGTTGGTTGTTTACGACCGGAATCCCGCGAACGTCAAGATGCTGGTTGATGAGGGGGCAACGGGAGCGGCCTCGCTAAAAGAGTTTGTTGGCGCATTACAAAGACCTCGTGCCGTCTGGGTCATGGTTCCCTGCGGTGCACCCACCGAAGAAACCGTGATGGCCCTTGCCGATGTCATGGAGGCTGGGGATATGATTATCGATGGCGGAAATTCCTACTTCAAGGATGATGTGCGGCGTGCGAAGATCCTTGTGTCCAAGGGGATTGATTATGTCGATGTCGGAACAAGTGGCGGCATCTGGGGGATGGAGCGAGGCTATTGCATGATGATCGGCGGTAAAGAGGAGGCGGTTTTACGCTTAGACCCCATCTTTAAGATCCTTGCCCCCGGACGCGGGGAAATCCCACGGACACCTGGCCGTGAGAAGATGGATGGGACAGCCGAAGAGGGCTATCTTCATTGTGGCCCGGCGGGGTCGGGCCATTTTGTTAAGATGATTCACAACGGGATTGAGTATGGCCTGATGCAGGCCTATGCCGAAGGTTTTGATATTCTCAAGAACGCTAATTCGGAATTGCTTCCTGCAGAATTTCGATTCAACATGAACATGGCCGATATTGCCGAGGTGTGGCGGCGTGGAAGTGTAATCAGTTCTTGGTTGTTGGACCTAACCGCCATGGCGTTGGTTGAAAATCCCTCTCTCTCGGATTACTCGGGCCATGTTGAGGATTCCGGTGAAGGACGTTGGACCGTGATAACGGCGGTTGAGCAAGCGACCCCGGCTGATGTCTTGACGGCAGCGCTTTATAAACGGTTTCGGTCGCGTCAGAAGCAACCTTTTGCTGAAAAGGTCCTCTCGGCCATGCGATACAAGTTTGGCGGACATATGGAACGGCTTGCCTAAAGTTCCCCCTCTTTTTTAAAGAGGGGCTAGGGGAGTTATAGAAAATGTTATTAAAAGATTTATCGTTGATTCCTTCTGAAGGAAACTCTGTCCCAACCGGGTCTCTTCTTGTGATTTTTGGTGCAACAGGCGATCTTGCCCAACGCAAGCTGATCCCTGCGTTGTATAATCTCTTATTGGATAAAACCCTTCCAAAAGATTTTGCCGTTCTCGGAGTCAGCCGACGGCAGATGACGGATCAGGCGTTCCGTGCACAATTACAGGATGGGATCAAAAAATATTCCCGGCAGGCCCTGCAGGAGACAACGTGGCGCCAATTCGAGCGGCACCTCTTTTATCTATCGGGGAAATTGGATGATCCTACGACCTATAAGGAGATCAAGGCCTGTGCCGAAAAGATTGAGGCCGAGTTCAATTTGAAGGGGAATCGGATCTTTTATCTGGCCATCCCGCCAACCTCTATTGTCCCGATTACCCAAGGGCTGGAACAAGGGGGATTGGTGCAACCCGTGGCACAAACGCTGCCTTTTTCACGTCTGATTATTGAAAAACCGATTGGGCGGGACCTTGTTTCGGCCCAACAGATTAATGCCAGTGTGGGGCATATCTTTGATGAGTCTCAAATCTACCGAATTGATCATTATCTGGGTAAGGAGACGGTCCAAAACCTGTTGGTGCTCCGTTTTGCGAATGGAATCTTTGAGCCTTTATGGAACAGTAAGTATATAGACCATGTACAGATCACGGTGAGCGAAGAAGAAGGGGTGGGGACAAGGGCCAGTTACTATGAAGAGGCAGGGGCGCTTCGGGATATGATTCAAAACCATATTCTTCAACTCCTTTGTCTGGTTGCCATGGAACCTCCTTGGTCGCTTGATTCGGACGTTGTTCGAAGCACTCGACTTGATGTGATTCGATCGCTTCGCCCCATCGTGGGGGCCGACGTGAATCGCCAAACCGTTCGCGCGCAATACAGTTCTGGAATCATCAATGGTAAAGAGGTTCCCGGCTACCGACGAGAGTTGGGTGTGCGGCCCGATTCCACCGTGGAAACCTATGTTGCGTTGCGGGTCTTTATTGATAATTGGCGTTGGGCAGGAGTTCCTTTTTATATCCGCACCGGCAAGCGAATGTCCAAACGGGCCACCGAGATTTCCATTCAATTTAAGGGGATTCCACAAGTTCTCTTTAATAAAAACCTGCCCCAACCCTTATCTCCTAATATCTTATCATTAAAGGTGCAACCCAATGAGGGTTTTTCCCTTCAGATTATCTCTAAGGCGCCTGGCTCCAAGGTTGCGATTCACCCCGTCGAAATGGATTTTCAATATGGGACAACCTATGAAACGGCCTCGCCCGATGCGTACGAACGGCTTCTGCTCGATGTTATGGCGGGGGATACGACTCTTTTTATGCGACGTGATGCCGTTGAAGTGGCCTGGGCCTGGGTAACCGAGATATTAGATGGATGGCAGAGATATGGTTCCAAATGGCTTCCGGAATACACCGCTGGTAGTTGGGGGCCGGTTGAGGCAGATCGTCTGATCGAGCAAGATAACCGAGAATGGCGCGTCCTTTGAGATAACGATGCGGCGTAGGGCTTTCGATGAGAAGAACGTGAGGGTTTTGCCCGACCCGGATGCCGTCGCCGATACGGCTGCACAGATCGTGGTTGAAGCGGTGGAGAAGGGGGGGGATCGTAATTTTTCTTTGGTTCTCTCAGGTGGAGTAGCCCCACGCCGGCTTTATGAACGGTTGGCGATCAGCACGAACTCTTCTAGAATTGACTGGAAACGGCTGCATTGCTTTTGGGGGGATGAGCGGTGTGTACCACCGGATCATCCGGACAGTAATTTTCGGATGGCCAAAGAGGCCTTGCTGGATAAGGTTTCGATTCCTCAAGCGAACATCCATCGCCTTCCTGGAGAGGCGCCCGATCTTGCGTTAACCGCTCGTACATATGAAAAGGAAATCCGAGAGCTTCTCAAAGGCGCTGTTTTTGATCTTGTTTTGCTTGGCATGGGGGGGGATGGACATACTGCATCCTTGTTTCCAGGCACAACCGCCCTTCATGAGATCGTGCGGTGGGTTGTCCCGAATAATGTTCCACAATTAGGGGCCTATCGCCTGACCATGACCCCTTTGTGCATCAACCAGGCAAAGACGATTCTCTTTCTAGTGACGGGCAAGGAGAAGGCCGAGCGGCTCAAAGAGGTTTTGGAGGGCCCCTATGAACCGGATCGACTTCCTATCCAGTTGATTTGCGCAAAGGAAGGGAGGCGTCTCTGGTTGTTGGATGAAGCGGCCGCCAGTGGTTTGGGTGTAACTGGTAGTGGTCTAAGACGAACCTAGTTTTGTGATAAAAAATTATTTTTACGTGATCTGTATGGTGATATCGTTTTTATGAAGCCATGAGATCACTTTGACAATGAATGCACTGTTGCTCTTTATCCTGCTTAGCCGTTTGTATGGTGGCCTTCTTGCCTTTATAATTACTTTATGTTTCCAGACGATGAACACAACAGAACGCTAATCCACAATGTCCATCCACAGGATTGGGTGAATTCTACACCTGCAGGAAAATACAATCTGGTGGTGATTGGGGCCGGGCCGGCGGGCCTGGTTGCCGCGTCGGTTGCGGCCGTGTTGGGTGCGAAGGTGGCATTGATTGAACGCCATCTGATGGGCGGCGATTGCCTGAATGTCGGTTGCGTCCCCTCAAAAGGGATGATCCGTGCCGCACGGGCCTGTTCGGACATGCGCCATGCAAGCCTGTTTGGCGTAGAGAGTGCCAAAGAGGTAAAGGTTGATTTTGCCGTTGCAATGGAACGGGTACGGAAGTTACGGGCCCAAATCAGTTCTACCGATTCTGCGGAACGATACCGGAAATTGGGTGTTGATGTTTATATCGGGGAGGGCCGATTTATGGGGCCTGATGTCATTGAGGTTTCGGGCAAGCAACTTCAATTTTCCAAAGCCGTCATCTGTACTGGAACCTACGCGGCAGTGCCCCCTATTTCCGGGTTGGCCGATGTGGGTTATCTGACTAATGAGACGGTCTTTTCCCTCACTGCACTCCCTAAGCGGCTGGCCGTCATTGGTGCCGGACCAATTGGCTGCGAACTGGGTCAGGCGTTTGCCCGTTTTGGTAGCCAGGTGAAAATCGTTGAGACTTCTCACGGCATCCTGCCGAGAGAAGACCGTGACGCGGCAGAAATTATTCTGGATGCGATGTACAGCGATGGGATTGAACTGCTCTGCTGCGCAAAGGATCTGACCATCAAGAAAATGGAGGGCGGCAAACGGCTGACCCTGGATTCGCACAGCCAGCACCATGAGATCACCGTGGATGAAATTTTGGTTGTAGCGGGTCGTGTGCCCAACCTTACGGAATTAAACTTAGAGAAGGTCGGGGTTCAATATGACACGAAAACAGGGATTAAAGTAAACCATCGTCTTGAAACCACCAATCCAAATATCTACGCTGCAGGTGACGTTTGTTTCCCGTTTAAATTTACCCATGCCGCCGATGCCTTGGCGCAGATTGTCATCCAAAATGCCCTTTTTCCCCATCCGTTCGGACTGGGCCGGGCCAGCACGGATCATCTGATCATCCCCTGGTGTACCTACACCTCGCCGGAGATTGCCCATGTCGGACTGTATGAATCGGACGCGAAGGCCAAAGGGGTTGATGTTGAGACGTTCACCTACCCGCTGGTCGAGGTGGATCGCGCCATCTTGGACGGAGAGACGGAGGGGTTCGCCCGCGTGCATGTAAAACGGGGAACCGACCAGATTATTGGCGCAACCGTTGTGGCCGGCCATGCCGGTGATCTGATTAGCGCATTCACACTGGCCATGAAGGCAAACGTAGGGCTTGCGACAATTGGCGCAACGATCTATCCGTATCCCACCCAGGCTGAAGTGATCAAAAAGGTCGCGACCACCTGGCGAAAAACGACATTAACGGAGGGAAAGAAAAAAATCTTACGCAAATTGTTTGAGTGGAGGCGGTAAAACTGCAAAGAGTCTAATTAGTGTCTGAACAAAAACTCCGCTTCCCGTCATTCCGGAATGAATTTATCCGGAATCCAGAGTAAAGCCATTTCGGGCAACCCTGGATTCCGGCTTAAACATTGCCGGAATGACGAACTTTGTCGTAGTCTTGGATTTCTCACTGCATTCGAAGTGACAGAAAAAGAACCTTTTCGTTCAGGCACTAATTAATCTGAACCAGCCGACCCTTTTTAACTTGAATTAAAAATGGTTTCTTGATCGCCTCTCCATTTTTTATTTCATAGATATACCCCGATACACCGGGAAAGTCTGTGGTGTTGGCAATCGTGGCCTTCACTTCCGTGCGAGTTAAGGCCCCTTGTTTCATTGCCTCTAAAATAAGTCGCACGGC
Organism: Candidatus Troglogloeales bacterium; assembly: GCA_005239925.1. Lineage (GTDB taxonomy): Bacteria > Nitrospirota > Nitrospiria > SBBL01 > SBBA01 > SBBA01. The sequence goes on from SBBA01000115.1 coordinate 11,089, forward strand.
ATCATAGGCCTGTGCGGCAAAAATGTCCGGGTTGGTTTGAAATTGTTCTTTATATCGGCGAACAAAGCTCTGGATTAACGGATCGGGTGACTCCATAAAAAAACCATCGATAAAAATAGCCCCGTCCGCATAAGGCCCTACCAGTCTTAAGAATTCAGGATCATTCCAGCCCATTGTGCCTAAGATTAGAACGTTTTTTAGATTATGGAAAACCAACTGTGGGATAATCAGCCCTACCCCTCGGGCCTCTCCGGGTAAAAAAATGGCATCAAACCCCGCCTTCTCTCCCACGTTCTTTTCATGCCTTTTTGTTAATTCTTTAATCGGTTCGTTAAAATCGGCTGCATCCGAGGCGTATGTCTTTGTAATAACAATCTCGCCGCCCATCTGGGCCACTTCTTGAGATAGACACCGCTTCCATTTCTCACCGGAGGAGTCGTTGGAGGAGAAAATAGCAAACCGTTCGAGATTTAATGTCTGTACCGCATATTCGGCCAGTTGGTGGCATTGGGAGTAGGGGGTCGTGGCGTTTCTAAAAACGGTGTCTCCCATCAATGGCAGAGAAGCCGATGACGCGCCAGGGGTAATTAAGGCCCACCCTCCCCTTTCAGCCAAGGAAGCAACGCGACTGACATCCTTACTCAGAAGCGGGCCGACAATACCAAGCGGTTTATAATCATACAGCCAGTCTTTCAAGTCTTTCTGGGCCTGAGCCGAAGGATCGTCGTCCCTCACTACCAATCCAACCGGCGCGCCGGGCAGCGCCTCCTTAAACTGCTTTAAGGCCAATTGAATTCCCTGTAACGCGCTTTCCCCAAAGGACGCCAGCTTACCGGATAAAGGAAGAACCGCCGCAATCAGGTATCGGTTCTTCTTCAGCTTGGTCTGAATCGCCTTCGCGGCGTTTTGGGCCTCCTCCACGTAGGGGTGTTTGGGGAAAAGAGACACAAAACGCCTGATCTCCTTTTCTTGCCGGTAGTAACTCTCCTGTTCGTCATAGATGTAAATGAGCCGAATGAGGGCCTCGTCCGCGGGATATTTTGATGAAAAATCCGAAACCACTTTCTGAAGGTTAGCCTCAGAAAGCCGGTTTCGAATAATGGCCAAAATGGCCTCCGTCGTTGATGTTTCCTCAGGTGAATTTGCAACCCATTTCAATTTTTGCGTTAAGACATGGAGGACTTTGTAATAATCCTCCTGCTCGGTATAGACCTCCACGGCGCGGTTATAGAGGGGAAGTTTTAACTCCTCCTGTCCGGTAACCTCGTCCCAAATTGAAAGGGCCTCCTGCACCTTTCCCATACGCAAATAAATCTGGCTTAACGAATAACGGGTTGTATGTATCCGAGGTTCTTCCGGAAATTTTTTCAAAAAGGCCAGAAACGACTCTTCGGCTTTCTTTAAGTCCCCTTGTTGTGCCAGAACCTCTCCCATCTGAATTAAAACGGCTGGAAAGATGGGGCTTTCAGGGTATTTGGCTAGGAACGACTCTAAGGTTTGAATCCCTTCTGTCAGTTGCCCTTTCTTAATGAATTGATTGGCGCGGTCTATAACGGCTTGCTCCTGGCGCGAAGCAGGGGCTTGGGCATTTCCAATCTTTGCCAACAGGAGAAGCAAGAAGGCCAATGCCATCCACAAGATATATGTTTTAGGGTGGGATTTTATCATTAGACAGTCCGAATCAACGCAACCGATCATAAGAGGATTGTCCTATCATGTCAAGAATTTCTACGGGCGGATACGGTCTTATAATCGGGTCTATTGTGAACCTAAAAAACACCGATAACGGTGTTAGTTTACCTGCGAATTTATCGGACATTCGGATTATAGACTTACCTCATCTATATTGTATATACTATTTCTAAATAGTAAGAAAGGAGGCCACTATGGCTATATTGGTTATATCATTAAGGCCTCATGGATACTGATATCGATCGCTTTCTTTCTTATCTCTCTGTTGAAAAGGGACTCTCGCAAAACACCCTCTCGGCCTATTCCCTCGACCTGCAAAAATTCAGGGCCTTTCTGGAAAAGGTGAAAATTCATGCGTTTACTCAGGTATCCCGAAAAGAGATAACACTGTTTCTTGAAACCCTGCAAAAGGCAAGGCTCTCGTCTAATTCTATTGCGCGTATTCTTTCGGCATTGCGAACCTTCTATAAATTTCTCTCCCTTGAAGGGGTCATGCAGGAGGATTTGTTTACCTATACCCAGGCCCCTCGACGCGCCTTTCACCTTCCAAAGATACTAACCCTTCAGGAGGTTAAATCACTCCTGGATATTCCCAAAGGGGAAAGTCATACGGCTATTCGTGACGACACGATGATCGAGCTTTTATATGCCACCGGCATGCGGGTCTCAGAACTGATTCGGATTCCCATGGCTGCTGTTCATCTGGAGGAGGGGTTTCTTATTGCGTATGGTAAGGGGGCAAAGGAGCGGGTGATCCCACTGGGAGAATGTGCCCTAGCAAAGATCAAAAAATATCTCGGCGTTTCACGTCCGCATCTTTTAAAAAAAAAGCGATGCAATATCCTTTTTCTCAGTCAGTGGGGTGGTGGAATGAGCCGTCAGGCCTTCTGGAAGCATTTAAAGATGTATGGGCGACTGGCAGGGATTGTTACACCAATAACCCCGCATATGCTCCGGCATTCCTTTGCGACGCACCTGTTGGAACGAGGGGCCGATTTACGATCTGTGCAAATGATGTTAGGGCACGCCGATATCGCCACCACACAAATCTATAC
>SBBA01000255.1 GCA_005239925.1 Candidatus Troglogloeales bacterium
CTCTATGCGGTTCAACAAGCGATGCAGAATGAGGCGCGTGTCAAGGAGCAGGTCTTATCCCTACCGTACACGCACCATCAGGTCCTTTCGATTGTAAAGCGTTATGGGGGAACGATCGATGGCGCCATTTTGAAACAAGAGCTTTTGGCCCGCAAGATCATTGCGCCACAAAAGCCGAATGACTATCAAAACCGGCAAGCCGATCCGGTTTGGGATTTGCAGGAACGTTTTCTACTTCTTCGAAACAATCCGCATTATTCTTCGTGGGAATACCGTTATAACAGAGTTTATCCGACTCTAACGCTGTTTCCCGGTATTGAACCTCTCGTATCCGCCGCACCACCCCTGATATGGAAAAAAGAGGCCCTCTCCGCGTGCAACCCCGAAAGAACCTTTTCCCGTTCCATGGCGCAGGTTGCGCTGGAGCTGGTGGAACTCTCCGAGACCCTTGCTGAAATGGATCGCTGGAAGGTCAACAAGGGGGGCGCTTCCCCCGTTTCCCTCCAAACAAAATTGAAAAAACGGTTTGGGAATGTTCATCCCGATCCGTTGATGCCGAACGATCCGGAATTGCTTCTCTACGAATTGCTTATCGAAATGGGCGCCGTTCAGATTGATGAACAGACCGGCCTGTGGAAAGGCAAGCCGCTGCAACAGTATCTGGAAGCCCCAATGCCTATTCAGGCGCGGGCCCTCCTGCGGGGATGGATTTCGATTACCCTCTGGCAGGATGGGATCGGAGCGGTTCCCGATCGCGATAATAATTATGATTTGGTACGCATTGAGCCTTCCGCACTTTTGCATGCCAAGAAGTTGCTCGTCTGGACGCTGTGTCAGGTGGCGCATCAACCGAATGAATGGCTCGATCTGGAAGGCTTTCTGAAAACATTCTGGGGGCGTTCTGGAGAACAGGGGATCGATTTTTACTGGAACCGGTATTCCTTTCTTCCCCATTTTGATATGGCAAAGAAAAAGGACAGTTATCCCGTCGGACCGGAACGGGAATACGCCTTTTTTCTGGATAGCGAGGGTCTCTGGTTTGCCAACGCGCTACTGGTAACGCTGGTCTATCTGGGACTTATCGAACGGGGTGTGACTGGAAATCGGTACTCTTTTCGGTTCACCGAATTGGGTCGGGCCGTTTTTGGCGCACCGGAGGTCATCGTTCCGCCAATGAATATTCAATCCCGGTTCTTAACAGTTCAGCCGAACTATGAACTGGTGGCGCATCTGGAACATGCCAGTGTAGCCTCGGTTTGGTGTTTGGGCCGGATTGCACGGAGACAATCCCCCATCGGTTCTCCGGTTGCTGTTTATAAACTAACACGGGAGTCGGTTTATGAGGCCCAGGAAGGAGGCTTCTCTCTCCTCGATATCCAACAGTTTCTGTCTCAATATAGCGAAAAACCGCTACCCGGAAACGTGGAGCACGCCCTGATCGAGTGGTCTCGCAAACGAGACGCCTTGTCGGTTCGTTCCAACCTGCTTCTGGGTGCATTTGACAGAATCCAAACACAAAAGGATCTTTGCCAGAACAGCGGGGGACGCGCCGTGGGAGAACATTTTGCCCTCTTCCCAATGTCGGCGCATCAATCTGTGGTCAAGCGGATGGCGCAGGTAGCGAATGCAAACCCCTGGGATTTTCCTCATGGAAAAACCGCGCGATTTAAAATCGACGAGCAGCTTCGAATTCAGTCGGTTGAAAAAGAGAGGGGGGTGTTGGACCTCATTACCCAAACTCGATTAAATGAGATTACGGAGCCGGATGAGATGGGGTTTCGAATTGATCGTGAAAAGGTGGAACAGGCGCGTCGCAGGGGCATCGGTTCCGAAATTATTCTGCGATGGCTTAATGAATTTATTGGCAACAAAGAAAGCGGTGAGAAAGAAAAAATAGGCAAGGCGGGCCACTCTCTCCCGCCTCTTGTTCGGATGGTCATTCGAAATTGGGCAGGGCGTCCGATACAGGCGTTTTCGGGAGAATTGGTTGTGCTTCAGATTTCGGATAAGGAGGGAATAGAGGCGGTTATAACAAGTGAACGGTTTCGTCCTTTTCTTATAGGATTGATTGCTCCTGATTGTATTCTGGTGCAGCGTGAAAGGCAAGACGAACTAAATTTGTTGTTGCAGGCCCTGGGGTTCGCCACCGCTCCACAATACAAGGTTTCTTGAAGAAATCAATGGGTATACGTTTTGAAAACACGACGACTTTGTTCTCTCCATCAAACGAAAAATACGTGGGTTTTTTGGGTCGTCCCTTCCCTTGACTTAAAACGATCACTCTCTATAATATACATACCCATGTTTTACTGGGCTTATTATGCTTGAGAATCTAACAAAAAAATTCGATCTCCTCCTTAAAAAAATTCAGGGTCGGGGCGTCTTAACCGAACAAAATATTGACGAAACCTTGCGGGAAGTCCGGTTGGCCCTCCTGGGGGCGGATGTTCACTTTAGCGTCGTTAAGTCCTTTATCGAGAATGTACGGAAAAGTGCCGTAGGGGCTGATGTCTTGGAATCGCTGACCCCAGGCCAGCAGATGGTCAAGATCGTCTGGCTTGAATTAAGCCGACTGATGGGGCCTCAAAATACCGGTATTACCTTTGAAAAAATACCCACTAAGGTAATGTTAGTCGGGTTACAGGGAACAGGAAAGACAACATCCGCTGCAAAGCTGGCGTTGTTTTATAAACGTCAGGGCAAAAAGGTTTTACTGGTTGCCACCGATCTTAAACGCCCTGCGGCCTGCGAGCAGCTTCATACCCTGGCGAAAGGAATTGATGTTCCCATTGTTCTGCCCAATGGAAAAACCGACCTGTTTTCTGTAGTGGCCGCCGGTTTAGAGGCCGGGCGAGAGCAGGCGGTAGACCTTTTAATCTTCGATACGGCGGGCCGGATCGAGGCGGATGAAGCCCTCATGAAGGAGTTGGCCGAGATTCGATCCTGGGTTGCCCCGGAAGAGGTGCTGCTGGTGGCCGATGCCATGACTGGCCAAAGTGCCGTACACGTAGCAGAACGCTTTCATCAGAGCATAGGGGTTTCCGGCGTCATCCTAACCAAAACGGAAGGGGATGCCCGCGGCGGGGCCATGTTATCGGTTCGGACCGTCACCGGCGCGCCCATTCGATTTATGGGCGTTGGAGAAAAGGTGGATGCCCTGGAGCTTTTTCACCCGGATCGAATGGCATCCCGTATCCTGGGCATGGGGGATATCCTTTCTTTGGTTGAACAGGTAGAAAAACGGTTTTCAAAGGAGCAGGCAATCCATGTTGCGAAAAAAATCAAGTCCGATCAGTTCACTTTAGAGGACTTTCTGCAGCAATTGGTTCAGATTAAGGGAATGGGCAATATTGGAGAGATACTCAACATGATCCCCGGCGTCGGTAGCATGGCAAAACTTCCCGATTCCAATCAAATGGATAAGGAATTGCGGCACAGCACGGCGATTCTTTCTTCCATGACGGCCAAAGAGCGTTTAAACCCCGATAGTATTAACGGTAGTTGTCGTGTTCGCATCGCAAAAGGGAGCGGGACGTCGGTGCAGGAAGTCAATCGGCTTCTAAAACAGTTTTTTCAGGCCAAAAAAATGTTAAAATCAGTTTCGACAGGAAAGGGGCCAAAGTTTGGCGGCCTGGGCGGTGGATGGAAAAATCCGCTGCGCCAGATATTTTCATCATAAGAAAGGAAAGCAGGAATGGTAAAGATCAGGTTATCTCGTGTGGGTCGGCATGCAAGGCCGTTTTATCGTATTATTGTTGCGGACGGAACCGCATCGAGGGACGGAAAGCATATCGAAATTTTAGGAACCTATGACCCGTTTACGAAAAAAACCGTCTTTAATGAAGCCAGCGCATTAAAATGGCTCAAGGAGGGGGCCATTACAACGGCGACCGTCAAAACACTTTTCGATAAATTGGCATTACATAAAAAAGAAAGTGAGGCAGCAACAACTCAACAATAACTTTAATAATAACACATACAAATAAAAGAGACGGTCTTCATCACACACCCTATAGATAAGGCTTCTCATGGCATTATAAATAGTATCTTGCTTATTGACTGAAAACAGGTCTTGGGTGGCGGGGCCTATCATGGAGGTGGGGACGATGAAAGAGTTGATTGAGTATATTGCGAAGTCGTTGGTGGACCGACCGGAACAAGTCTCGGTAAAAGAAACCGAGGGGGAGAAAACCACCATTATTGAACTGAAGGTGGCCAAGGAAGACTTGGGGAAGGTCATCGGCAAGATGGGAAAAACGGCACGATCCATGCGAACGCTACTAAACGCGGCGGCAACCAAGATTGGAAAACGCTGCGTGTTGGAGATACTCGAATAGACGTATCGTCCTCCGGTTCCCAGGAAACGGAAAAACCCTATATTACGATTGGATCGGTTCTCCGGCCCGTGGGGCTTTCCGGAGAGGTCAAGTGTGCCCTGATGACCGACTTTCCCGAACGGTTCTCACCGGGGCGTTTGGTGTGGATTAAGACCAAAGAGGGAGATCGTTACCCGCGTGAAATCGAGACCGCTCGTCTTTCTTTTCCTTTTGTTTATGTTGCCTTTAAGGGGGTGGCCACGCGCAATGAGGCCGATGGCTTAAGAGGCGGTGCCATCGAAATCCCAGAAGAAGAACGCGCCCCGCTTCCCCCCGACCATTATTATCGGTATGAACTGGTGGGGATGCGTGTTGTTCTGGAGGATGGAACCGAGTTGGGGGCAATTACGTCTGTGATGGAAACGGGGGGAAACGACGTTTACGTCGTTAAGAGCGCCTCCCGTGAGCTGCTCATTCCAGGCATCAAGTCGGTGGTACAAAAGATTGATCTGGTAAAAAGGGAGATGATCATACGCCCTATGGAAGGCCTTCTTGATTCCGCCGACGGGCGGAGGCGAACGGAGCCCTCCCGTTGGTCGATCTGAACATGCAGGTATCGTTACACGAAAAATTATCTACGTAAAAAACGGTGATGTCGTCTAAGAGAGGCTAAAGAGTTTCGTATGAAATGTATCATTCTATCCCTTTTTCCAGATGCTGCCGCAGCCTATTTCGATTATAGTATAATGAAACGGGCGCGGGAGAAGTCGCTCCTTACGATTGACTTTTGTTCATTACGCGATTTTGGTATGGGGAAACATCGCATTACGGACGATGTTCCCTATGGGGGGGGCGCGGGGATGGTTTTAAAGCCGGACCCGATTTTTTCTGCCTTAGATGCGATGGCCCAAAAGTACGGAGAAATCCGTGTGATTATGCCTTCGCCGCAGGGGATTGTGTTTCGTCAAGAAAAGGCACTTGATTTCTCACGAGAATCTCGTGTTATTGTATTTGTTTGCGGTCGGTACGAAGGGATTGATGCACGGGTATCGGAGGGGATTACCCTGGAGACGGTTTCTATTGGAGACTATGTCCTAACCGGTGGAGAGTTACCGGCCCTGGTGATGATTGATGCCGCGGTGAGGCTCATCCCCGGTGTTTTGGGAGATAAAGACTCTTTAAAAGGAGAGTCGTTTTCAAATGGACTGCTGGGTTATCCCCAATATACGCGACCCGCTGAATTTCGAGGAATGAGGGTACC
>SBBA01000048.1 GCA_005239925.1 Candidatus Troglogloeales bacterium
CCCCTACTCCGGCCTCTTTGGCCAGTTCGTCAATGACCTCGGCCTGGATCAGTGTGGAGTCCTGGTCAAAGACGACCAGCCGCTTTCCCAACGCAAAGGCTACAGCTTCTTGTACGATCAGGTCGCCCCCAAACGATTCTTTTAGCGGGGAGCAGGCCTTCGTGAGTGAAATGGGGTCAATAGGCTGTTCCGACACCAGGGCTATTTCACTACAACAGACGCCTCCATCGGCTAACGACCGTGTCTTTTCTATGGTTAGCTTCTTCTCAGACAGAAAACGGGACAACTCTTCAAAAAACGGCGGGGCGATCTTTGGGCCGATACAGGTTAAAATATAACGGGAGGTATTCTTTTGCTCTTGACGCATACGCTTCTTCAGGTGCCGGAGTCTAACGAAGAGTTGATCTAAGTGTCAACAGCGGCCTGTCAATTCTCATCTACACCCTTTTGCTTGAGGGAAGAAATCTTATGTGCTTTACTGACTTCCATACAGTCGAGTTTTTGCCCATTCTGCGTCTTTCTAAGTTTGCATTCATCCATAACCTTTCCATCCATGGCCCGGTGGAACATGAACTTCATTAAATCAGCGCTCGCCTCAACCCGCATCGCCCCGTAGTAGCCACTGATGATGATCTCCTCAAACGCTGTGGACTGCGTCTGCCTAATCTCTTTGGCCGAGCAGGCCGATAGCTTAGCCCCGCCTACGCCATTCACAAAATAGGGGAAATCCTTCGCATGTGATAACCAGCCTCGTTCATATAAATGTTTATGCCCCGACAATACGGCATGAGCCCCCCAGGACTGGAACGGCCACCGCATCCATTCGGAGGGTTGCTTGCACGCATAGGGCGGGTGATGAAAGTAGACGATCTTCCATGCAGACCGTGATTCCTTCAGTTTGTTCTTAAGCCATTTGGCCTGCTTTGAGTTTTTATCGGCGCCGTCTGGCTCAGAGCAATGGGGATTCTTGCACGTGCAGGCCTTCTTCGATTGACTATCCAGGGCAAAGAAATGTACCGAGCCAACAACAAAGTCATAGTAGCGTCTGTTACCGGGCAGTTGCGTAAAGTATTCCGTGTAAGGTTTAGCGTCCGCAGCGCACCAATCATGATTGCCTAAGGCCGGGAAGAAAAGGTTCTTCTTCTGGGTCGTAGCCGGCCCTGAGCAGGATTGCGGCAGAGCGCCCGGATTGTAGATATAATCGCAGTAATATTTGGATATATTCTGAACGATAGTCTTACTTGCGCCTTTGGGGTAGTTATTATCGCCGAGAGAAATAATAATATCGGGATCCCAGGACTTTACCATATTAGCGACCGAACCTTCGTCAGATCCTAAGCCCCTGGCATCGCTGCCATAATCACCAATGACAGCAAAGCTAATCGTGCTATCACTTCGGGGTGCTTCCTTCATCTGGGAGAATACTGCATATGGGAGGAAGGTTAAGGCAACGAGGGAGATCATGATGGAGATGAAATGATTCCGTTCTATTCCTTTGGCTGCCCTAAGGGTTTGTTTTAGGAGATCAAGCAATGTAATGACTTTCGTAATAGATTCTCCTTTTAGTTGCGAGACTTTACAACAAGATCAACCGCGTAAGCCACGAAGATCATGTGAACCAAAGGCCATACACGGCGTCAGTTAGAGCAGAGGGTGAACAAGTTAGACGCGAGCGGCCCAACGACCCGGCCCGGTTCAGCTGCGAGCGAAAGCGAATAGACAGATCCTCTTGGGCGGGACGCCGCCTGCGATCGCTGTGGACCTATGAATGACGAATCAAGAATGACGAATTAAAAATAAAACCTTTAAAGCCTTAATTCATAATTCTTAATTCGTCATTCTTGATTCGTCATTTTTGATTCAGAATAAATTGTCTGCACAAAAACGGTGATGTCATCCACAGAGAGTCTAGCGATTTCCATTTCGCCCGTCGGTGGTTTATTTTACCCCGCTCAGCGTTTTGACATCTAGAAACGGCATGGTCCCCCCGGTGACCTGGGGCATGACCCCGTTCCATTTTTCAATCGCGCGAAGCTGCAAGAGAATTGGACTGATCGTCTCCCGTTGAAGCCTTTGGGCCTCCGATTCGGCGCGGGCCTGCGTCACCCGCTGCTCCGCCTCAATCCTGATTCGATCCAGGTCGCGTTTTGCCTCCAGCGCACGTTGCTCCGCCGTTTGTTTGGCCTCAATCGCCTTGTTAAACTCAGACGAAAAGGAGAAGTCAACAATGGAAAGCTCATCCACAAAGATGTTGAATTTGGCCAGTCGCGCCGTCAAACTGGCCTGTGTCTTGTCTTTGACCTCGGCTCGTCTGGCGATCAGTTCCTCTGCTGTAAACCCGGCGGTCACGGCCTTCACCGATTCCTGCACGGCCGGATCAATCACCCGTTCTTTAAAATTGGTTCCGATCTCTTGATACACCTTATGAGCACGATCTGGATCAACGTGAAAATTCACGGCAATCACCGAAGAGATATTTTGAAGGTCTTTGGACGCCGAAGGAGAGTCGGTCTGCGATTTCTGGACCCGGACATCCATCATGATAATCTCTTCGACAAACGGAATCTTGAAATGAAGTCCTTCTCCGAGCGTAATATCTTTGATACCCGATATCTGGCTAAAAACGACGCCCCGCTCTCCCGCTCCGACCACGGAAAAAGAATTCATCACCAGCAGGAAGAAAACAACACCCATCGCCCCCGCAACAACGGACTTGGGTGAAAGCTGCATATTCTGTTTGTTCATATCATATGTGGACATATTAACCCCTCCTTATCTGCTTCTCTCTAGCGCAAAGGTTGATCCCTTCGATCGCCAATAACTTTTTTTTGATTCCTATTCCGCAACGGAACCCTCCCAGGGAGCCGTCCTGGCACACCACGCGATGGCATGGAATAATAATCGGTATGGGATTGCCAGCGCAAGCCCTACCCAGGATATGCACCCCTTTTATCATTCTCACTCGATGGACAATCTTCTAATAACTTTGTACGTAAGGGTACCTCTAAAAACCTACTGCGCGACCCAACTGCTGCGTTGCGCGGTGCTCGGAATCCTCATGTACACACCGTACATTGCGGTTCCTCCGCTCCGTGCGCCTTGCATTTGAGCCGCTCGCTACGGTTTTTAGAGGTGCCCATAAGGATTCCGAGCATCGCAGGCGTCGTTACGCCCTCAGGCGTTAGGCCGCGCAGTAGATTTTTAGAGGTGCCCTTGATTTGTTGGGCATTGAAGGGTTAGATTCTAAGGGTCAACTTTAATTGGAAATGCCATTATTGTTTTACAATAACCATATATCAAATTTCTGTCTTTACGTATTCGTCCATGTCGTCCACTCTTCTTCCCGATGAAAAAATTCTGATCATCGATTTCGGGTCGCAGTATACCCAATTGATTGCCCGCCGTATCCGGGAGATGCAGGTTTTTTCCGAGATTGTTCCCTGTTCTCTCCCTATTACTGAACTCACGGCCCAAAAACCGTCCGGCATTATCCTGTCGGGCGGCCCTGCGAGCGTCTATCAAAAAGATGCCCCGCTGTATGACAAAACCCTCTTTTCCCTCTCTGTTCCGGTAATGGGCATCTGTTATGGGATGCAACTGATCTGTCATCTCATGGGTGGAAAGGTGGCACAATCGTCTCACCGGGAATATGGACGGGCAAGGCTAAAGATTCAGGACGCAGGGGACATATTTCAATCCATTACCGAAGAGACCGAGGTCTGGATGAGTCATGGCGATAAGATTGACTCCCTGCCCGATGGATTTGAGGCGATTGCTTATACCCATAACTCACCGGCCGCTGCAATAAGAGACCCGAAGCGTAAGATTTATGGACTGCAATTTCATCCGGAAGTCGTCCACACTGTGGAGGGAGGCGGCATCCTGAAGAACTTTGTCTATACCGTTTGTGGCTGTAAACCCTCCTGGAACATGGGAGTTTTTCTGACCGAGGCCGAACAAAAAATCAAAGAAAGGGTCGGTAATGGCCAGGCCATTTCTGCCATTAGCGGCGGGGTAGACTCCTCGGTGGCCTCCGTGCTGGTGCAACGCGCCATCGGCCAGCGACTTCACTGCATTTTTGTGGATAACGGCCTGTTAAGAAAAAATGAGGCCGAGAGGGTCATGGAAACATTTCAAAAGAATCTGGGTCTAAATGTAAGATTGGTTGACGCGAGCGCTGAATTCTTAAGTAAATTGTCAGGGGTTACAGACCCTGAAAAAAAGAGAAAGATTATTGGTGAGACGTTTATTACCGTCTTCGAAAGAGAATCCAAGGCCATACAAGGTATTTCGTTTTTGGTACAAGGCACCCTGTATCCAGACGTCATCGAGTCGGTTTCTCAAAAAGGGCCTTCGGCAAAGATCAAGACCCATCATAACGTCGGTGGATTGCCGGAACGCATGCATCTGGCCCTAATCGAGCCGCTTCGGCTTCTCTTTAAGGACGAGGTGCGAAAGTTGGGGGCGGAGTTGAAGATGCCCAGTGTTATTTTGGATCGGCATCCTTTTCCGGGACCGGGGTTGGCGGTTCGCATTCTTGGGGAAGTAACACCGGAGCGATTGACTCGGCTGCGTGAGGCAGATGCCATTGTCGAGGAGGAAATTCGTGCCGCAAATCTTTATCAGTCTATTTGGCAGGTCTTTGCGGTGTATCTTCCGATCCAAAGCGTTGGCGTGATGGGGGATGAAAGAACATATGACAACGCGATTGCCATTCGGGCCGTAACGAGCAAAGATGGTATGACGGCGGATTGGGCAAGAATCCCTCACGAGGTGTTGCAGGCAATTTCAACGCGAATTACCAACGAGGTGCAAGGCGTCAATCGTGTCGTGTATGATATCTCGTCAAAACCGCCCAGCACCATTGAATGGGAGTAATCCACCACGGGTGGAGGCGAGCAACGGCTCCCGTTGGTCGCTGTGAACATACAGACGCAATTACACAAAATAAATAATCTACACAAAGAGTGTAGATGTCACTAACCAAGGAAGGAACGTTTATGCCATTTAAAATTCGTGCTCCAAAGAAAAAGGAAACCCTCACTGAAAAAATAACCGATCAGTACGATCATCTTAAAGAACAGGTTCTCAACCCGTCTCGATTTATTGCCTTTACTGTTCTTACGCTGATTATAGCGGGCGCTTCACTGGCCACTTTTTGGTTTTTTATGAAACGATCCGAGGCAAAGGCGTGGGCATTGGAATCTAAGGCGTCCAAACTCTTAGATGAGGCGTATCATCCTTCCTCCACCTCTCCCGAGGGTGATGCCGCCGATCCAAATAAAAAAGAAGAAAGCCGAACGGAAAAGCTGACAAAGGCCGCCGGGTTTTATGAGGAGATTCTGAAGGACTATCCAAAAAGCGATGCCGCCGTTATTGCGCAATTTCAGAGCGGGCATGTCTACTTTGAGCTTGAAAAATATAAATTAGCGGAAGAAAAATACCTTGCCTTTATTAAAGAACAGGCGGATAAAAAAGAATTTCTTCCCATCGTACAATTGAAACTGGCCTATCTCTACCAGAAAACGGGAGATGTCCCTTCGGCATTAAATTACTTCCGTCTGGTCTACGACGCGAAAAATGGAAAAGAAGAAAAGAAGGGGATTAATCAGGATCATGCCGGTTTTGAAATCGCCCAGATTTTAGAGCAAACCAATAAGAAATCGGAGGCGATTGCCCTTTATAAAAAGGTATCCGAGGACTTCACCGAGTCGCCGTGGGGGGTAGAGGCCAAGACCCGTCTAACCTTGCTTGAGGCGCCGCCAGTGCCGCCTGTACCTAATCCATCCGAACAGGCTTTACCCGATGCCTCACCGCAAAAGCAAACGAATGCCACTTCCTCCAACATGGCCCAGTAAGGCAATAGGAGATAGGAAGGAATAGGAGCTCACTTTAAGATCAAGAGAGAGGCATATTTTTATGAGTACGAAGAGTAACAGAGAGGTTATCAAGAATTTTCTCACCTACATTTCTGCAGGGCCGCGTGAGACAGAGTCAATTCCCATTGACAATGCCGTAAACCGTGTTCTTTCCGAAGAAGTAACCGCGATGATGGACGTTCCTCACTATTCGCGGTCAACTGCCGATGGGTATCTTATACTGGCCGCAAATACCGCGTTGGCCTCGCCCAGAAGGCCTATCACGTTTGAGGTAAAGGGTGAAATACCTCCGCCCTCGCAGTCGGTAGACCTCCCTTTAGGTGCCTCTCTTAAGGTGAAAAACGGGAGCTATATGGCAATCAGGCGATTTCTGGAAGGGCATTACGCGGTATTAAAAGAGTCCGATACTGTCGTCGAGATGGCCGGGAAAATATCGGTAGCGCGTCGTGTTGAAAAACACGAAAACATTATCGTTCAAGGTTCCATCCTTAAAAACGGCAATATTCTTTTTCCGAAGGGACATCGGATTCGATCAGGGGATCTTTTTACCCTGGCCAGTCAGGGGATTCTTAAAATTTCCGTTGCCAAGCCGCCCAGGGTCGCTATCTTCTCCATCGGGAACGAGCTTCTCTCTCCCACTATACCTTATAAAATCGGTTGTAAGTTTGATTGTAATTCCTATGGTCTTTCTGCCCTGGTCAGCAAGGTGGGAGGAATTCCCCTGTTCTGCGGGATTATGCCGGATCGGTTGACCCCCTTGGCGGAAAAAATCATTAAGACTGTTTCAAAGGATGATGTTGATATGGTGATTCTTTCAGGTGGAACGGCCGCCGGTGGAAGAAACTTTACGGTTGATTTAATGACTGGGGCGGGAACGATAGGGATGTCTGATCCAGAGGCGATTGTGGATCGAATGAAGTGGTCTGTGATTGCCGCGGATGCAATACGCCCCAGTGTCCTGGGCGTTCTTGAGAAGAAACCCGTAGTTTGTCTTGCCGGACAACCCACTCAGGCCGCACGTGGTTTTCGACACTTTGCCTGGCCCGTTATTTCGTATTTGCTGGGTGAAAAGACAAAGTTACTCATGGACTAATCTTTAGCCCTAATCTGACTCTACAAGGCCTGTGAAGAAATAGCTCGTATACACGAGATAGGCCCGTTGCCTGCTTTTTCTAAGCGGGCAACGGCCCCTGGCCATTAAACCCAGATTACGCAATAGACGCTGCAAAATATGACGAAGGCCTTTTAAGAGCTGTTTTGGCCAGAAAAGTCCTTCCTACCTGTTGGGTATGCACCCTTTTTCTCCCTTATCTGATCCCACAACGGTGTTTCCACATTCCTTACTTTCTATCGCGTAATCCGGGTTAAAAAACATACCCAAAACTGACTAGGTTTTATTGGTATTTTTTTGAACCTATTCAAAATAAAATAATTCGCTATTTTGACAGACAATCATCATCCTTGTATTATCTCCACCAACGCGCCTATAACTGTTAACATACACACTGTGGGTTTTTGGACGCGTCCTAAATTGTGAGGAAGAGAATATGGGTGGACCATTATTCATGGCCGTTGCCTTTGGGCTGATTGGTCTCTGGGTTGTCTTGCTGGCCCTGCCCGGATTACGCCGTCCTCCACCAGGATGCGAGCCGATCATTTGCCCGCTCTGTACCCATTCCAACGATGCAGAAGCCAAAACCTGTAAAGCATGTGGAGCCGCTTTGAAACAATAGTTAGCGGATGATTATGATAGAAACATCTTCTGGAAAAACGGTCGCGATTGTCATTACGGGAAACGAAATTTTATCGGGTAAGGTCACGGAGCAAAATGCCCATTACATGGCGGGTGAACTGCGCGCATTAGGCGTCCATCTCGAACGAATTGCTATTCTTCCGGATTGCGTGGATCGTATCGCCGAAGAGATCGCCTACTGCCAGCCCCGGTTTGATCTTGTTTTTACCAGCGGCGGAATCGGCCCCACACATGACGACGTGACCATCGAAGGGATCGCAAAAGGGCTGGGCCAAATACTGTCACCTCATCCGGGCCTATATGAACTACTAAAGCAGTTTTATCCCATGGAGGTGGAGACTTCCCTTAAGAAAATGACGTTGGTTCCGGAAGGGACGGAGCTGATTTATGGCAATCATTTAAAGACACCCATTTTAATGATTAAAAACATCTACATCTTCCCCGGCGTCTCAGAGTTTTTAAGAAAAAAATTCGACGCCATCAAGGAACGATTTCGTGAGTCCCCCTTCCATCTCACCAGGATCTTTTTAAATCTCGACGAAGAGAGAATTGTGCCGTGGCTCAATCAAACCATCGCGGAATGTCCAGGTCTTTTGGTTGGATCGTACCCGGTACTCCATCAAAACGAGTATAAGGTAATTGTGACATTAGAATCAAAAGAGATTATCACGTTGAAACGAGGAGTCGCGACCCTGCTTGCGTTGGCGCCTCAGGAATTGATCTGGAAGGTGGAGTCGGTGTAATTTACTAACCATCTTATAGGCATCTCTAAAAACTGAAAGGCTACCCCCCCTACCCCCCTTATCAGGGGGATAAATGCGGCTTCCAGACAAAAGTCCCCCCTGATAAGGGGGATTTAGGGGGTTTTTAGAGGTCCCCCTATTATAGAAACATCTTTTAAAGGCAGTGGATTTCGGCTTAAAAATTGCCGGAACGGCATTGGAGGGAGACGCATCATGGCAATTAAAAAAAAGGCACGATCTAAAAAAGACGAAACGATTCTGTTGGAATTTTCAATGTCTCCTTTGAACAAGGGAGACAGCGTCAGCGCCTATGTGGCACGATCACTCAAACTGATTGACGAAAGCGGGTTGGACTATCGGTTGAACCCAATGGGAACCGTGGTTGAAGGGCCGTGGGACGACGTACTGGGCTTGGTCAAGTCGTGTTTGAAGGCGATGGCAAAGGATTGTGATCGGGTTTCAGCGATTGTCAAAATTGATTACCGAAAGGGCCACCAGGGGAGGCTCGTCAGTAAGGTAGAGAGCGTCAAACAGAAGCTGGGGCGAGACTTAAAAACATCTTAAAAACACACCCCTTGATCCCCTCTTCCTGAAGCGTTTTTGATTTATTGATATACCTCAACCTTGGCGTCATTCCCAAAGGCTCTTATCTGGAATACAAGATATAAAACCACTGGATTCCGGCTTAAAAATTGCCGAAATGACGAAACTATATTACCCTTCTAACATTTTCGTGCAGACAATCATTGGATGTAACGATGCCCGTTCACCTACCGCGACCGCAGTTGGCGTTCCGACCAACGGAAGCGGTTCGCTCGCCGTCGCCCGTTGGCGACCCCGCTGGCGGCCTAAGTGCCGATGTTCCAAGAGGCCATGTAGCGTTCTTGTTCTTTATTCATTTTGTCAATTCCGAAACCCATCGCCTGAAGCTTGAGTTTGGCAATCACCGTATCAATCTGCTTGGGCACCGGATAGACCTTGCGTTGCAGTCCCTTGGCTTCCTTTACAAGGTATTCCGCGGAAAGGGCCTGGTTGGCAAAGCTCATGTCCATAACGGCCGCTGGATGCCCTTCGGCAGAGGCAAGATTAATTAATCGCCCTTCGCCCAAAAGGTTGATCCGTTGCCCACCGGAGAGGGTATACTCCTCCACAAAGTCACGCACCACCCGTTTTTTCTTGGCCATCTTTTCTAACGCGGCAATATCAATCTCGGTATTAAAATGACCCGAATTGCAGACAATCGCCCCATCCTTCATTGCCTCAAAATGCTCTTTCCGAATCACCTTGGTATTGCCGGTCACCGTCACAAAGAAATCGCCTAACGGAGCCGCTTCCTCCATCGGCATCACGCGATACCCGTCCATCACCGCCTCGATTCCCTTCACCGCATCAATCTCGGTGACAATGACGGAGGCGCCCATTCCCGACGCACGCCGTGCGAGGCCACGCCCACACCAACCGTATCCGGCCACCACAAAGACAGACCCTGCCACCAGCCGATTGGTTGCCCGTAAGATACCATCCAACGTGCTCTGGCCCGTGCCATACCGATTGTCAAAGAGATATTTCGTATCGGCATCGTTGACGGAAATGACTGGAAATTTCAAGACCTCTTTATCGGCCATGCTTTTAAGGCGCACCACACCGGTCGTCGTTTCCTCCGTGCCGCCAATCACTGCAAACTCCTTTTTCGAAGAATGAATCGCAGAGACCAGGTCCGCGCCATCATCCATCGTAATAATCGGATTGTGATAAAGGGCTGACTCGATATGTTGATAATACCGTTTATTGTCCTCGCCCTTGATGGCAAAGGTGGCAATCTGGTGATCGGCCACCAACGTCGCGGCAATATCATCCTGCGTGGATAAAGGATTGGAGGCACAAAGCACCAGATCGGCACCACCGGCCTTTAAGGTCTCCATCAGGTTAGCGGTTTCGGAGGTAACATGGAGACAAGCTGATAATCGGATACCGGCTAACGGCTTTTCCTTCTTAAAACGTTTCTTAATGGCGCGGAGCACCGGCATTTCCTGCTCAGCCCAGCCCATTCGATTCCTTCCTTTTTCACGCAACCCAATATCTTTAATATCGTAATCCATTTTTTTTCCCCTTTCTAATAACAAAACTCTGCCTCTTCACTGGTGCAGGTAAAGTGGTGTCTACTGATTAACCCCCTTAATCCCCCTTTAAAAAAGGGGGAAATAAAATCCCCCTCTTTTTCTAAAGAGGGGGTAGGGGAGTTAATCGGTGCTCCTCCTCTACAACCCCAACGCCTGTTTTAGTGCCCCCACTTGATCCGTCGCCTCCCAGGTAAAGTCCGGATCGTTTCGTCCGAAATGACCATAGGCAGCGGTCTTCTTGTAGATGGGCCGTCGCAACTTAAGGTGATTGATAATCCCCAACGGCGTCATCGGAAAGATATCGTATATTGCCTTAACCACCTTTTCGTTGGCTACCTTTTCCGTCCCTTTGGTATTCACCAAAACAGAGACCGGATCGGCCACCCCAATTGCATACGCCAATTGTATCTCACACCGATCGGCAATCCCCGCGGCAACCACATTTTTGGCAATGTAACGCGCCATATAACAGGCCGAGCGATCCACCTTACTGGGGTCTTTGCCGGAGAAGGCCCCTCCCCCATGATTAGCAAAACCACCATAGGTGTCCACAATAATCTTTCTCCCCGTGACACCCGTATCACCCTGAGGCCCACCCACGACAAAGCGACCCGTGGGATTGATGTGATAAATAATATTTTCCTCATCAAGCAGCTCTTTCGGAATAGAAGGCAGAACCACCTTTTCAATGATATCCTCGCGAAGTTCCTTTAAGGTCACATCCGTACTATGCTGCGCGGAAACGACCACACAGGTCACACGATGCGGCACTCCGTCTTTATACTGCACTGTTACCTGGGATTTCCCATCTGGCCTAAGATACGGCAGAATGTCGTTTTTGCGAACGTCGGTTAATCGCTTGGTCATCTTATGCGCAAGAGAGATCGGTGTCGGCATAAACTCTGTGGTTTCATTGGTGGCAAAACCAAACATCAAACCTTGATCCCCGGCCCCGCCGGTATCCACCCCCATCGCAATATCAGGAGACTGGCTATGAATCGCGGTCAAGACGGCACAGGTTTCATAATCAAACCCATACTTGGCGCGGGTATACCCAACCGTCTTGATCGTCTCCCTTACAATATCAGGAATTTCCACATAGCAACTGGTGGTAATCTCCCCGGCAACAAAGGCAATCCCCGTCGTTACCATGGTTTCACAGGCCACACGACACACCGGGTCCTGCGTAATAATGGCATCCAAAATGGCATCGGAAATCTGATCACAGATCTTATCCGGATGTCCCTCTGTTACCGACTCCGAAGTAAATAGATAGCTTGGCTGACTCATTCCTTTTTCCTCCTAAAACAAAAAAGGGTGGGCACATCTCCCTCTTTTGTGCCCACCCTTAAACTCTCACTAACAAACATCGCAGTGACTATCTTTTCCCGATTAAGACTGCTACGAGAAGGGATAACACACTAACGAATTTTATTCCTTTACAGCCCCTTCACGTTCCCGTTTTCTTTTTCTAGCAGTATAAAAGGCCCATCCCTCCAATAAGAGAACGACCCCTGCTACAATGGGAGGAACAACATAAACACGTGTTGGGACAGGCGGCTCTAACATCAGGTAGTAATAGGTAGAGAGGGCCATTTTACCATCATGTTCGCCCGCATCGCCATCCCATGCAAAAAAGACAACCGGGATATTCTTGCCCTTTTCCAACTGGGCACTCTTCTCCTTATCCTCTGTTTCAATGGCACGTTTCATCACCACACGCCACCGTCCATTTTTCCAAACGGCGCTGGACACCTTTACATTGCTGCTCTCCCGAACCGTGACCTGTTCCAAGCCACGCCCTTCCATCTCCTTGACTGTGCCATCGGATTCCCACTTCCAGATATCCACACCCCGTTTTACATCACCATGAACAAAATACGGCTTTTCAGGAGAGGGCAGATTCTGCCACGCCTGTGCAAACTGGATGGCAATCCCATCATTGTAGGTGCCTACTTCAGGAGGACGAACCCCTTTCATCGGCCCCGCCTGCTCATCATCCTCGTGGGTCAGATTTGTCGTCGTGTATTCAACATCTGGGAAGGATTCCGACTTTAAGGCCGTGGCGTCATAAATAGCCGGCCTGTTCTCGTCACGATGCGACTCGGTTCGATCGCTCCACTCAAAGAGCAAGGCCAGCTCTTTATCGTTAAAGAGGGCGCGAACACGAATATCATCCACGGTGCGAAGAAAATGACGGGGTGGCTGAATAATCTGGCTCCCCATCCCCACATATTGCGGTTCCAACGCATCCCATTTGGGATCGTCTGCATCGTTGGGGGTATCCCCCTCTTTTACAAACTTACCCTTAATAACAAATGAAATCGCGGGCTTGTTGGTTTCTTTATCTATTGGATAATGATGAGACAAGGACATTACAAAATTGGCAACATCCCAACGTTCTTCAGGGGTTAGCTCATCATGGAAGGAGGGCATCGGCGTTCCATTTAAACCCGTTGATATCTCACGAAAGATATTCTGGGGGTTATACGGGTCACGTCGGTTTCCGCGAAGATTCCATGGCTTGCTGAGGTCGGCGGGAAAAATGGGAAAGCCCCAATCATCCTTCTGGGTGAGGTTACCGTTGCCGCGCCCTTCAACCCCATGACACTCCACACACTTCGCCTTCGTCATAAAAATTTCTTTTCCCCTGGCAATGGACTCTTCCGAAGATGGCGTCTGTTTTCCATAGTCAATAACCGTGATCTCTTCATCCGGATCATCAAACTTACGATCTTTGACGAGTTCCACCTTCACAAACGCAACGACCTGTTTAATTTGCTGATCGGTTAGAATACCATCCCAAGGCGGCATCGCCGAGCCAGGCAAGCCATTCTTCACGGTAAGAAAAAGGTCTTCGTCTGTAGGAAGCTGACCTGAGGCCGTGTGCCGAATCTTGAATGTTCCCTGATTAAAGTTTCTGGGCTTGGTGAGAAGCCTCTTCACGGAGGCCCCATTACCGGCGCCGTCCGCGCCGTGACACCAAACGCACTTTTTAAAATAGATCCCTTTTCCTGCGGCGACATCTTCTGCACTGGGGACCGATGGCTTGTAGGCCCCAGGAGGAGGATTTTGCGCTAAGGTGACGCTACTCCCTCCGGCAACAAGAATGCCCATAAAAAAGAGAACTAAATAAATACGGGAGAAAAGTGTAACACCCTTGTTCCCCGCCTCTTTCATTAATCTAATCTTCATCTTTATCCAACTCCTCCTTATCGAAATATTAAAAAACCACTGGATTCCGGCTTAAAGATTGCCGGAATGACGGCATCGCGTAATAACGTCTGCGTTCAAACATAAACACATCTGCGCCTCCGACCGACCAACGGATGTGACGATGTCTGCGGAAGGACTTACTCGCCGTGGCCGCCACCACTCAGATCGACCAACGGCCGGAACGCCGGCTGCGGAAGGGCTTGCTCGCCCCCGCCCGTTGGCGGGTTAACTACCAAACGTCCTTGGGAAGAATTCTGTATGCCAATACTCAAACAGAATGACCTTCCACATTTCGTCTTTGGTTAGATGCTTTTCCCAGGGTGGCATGGCGGAGGCCCAGGGGAACGTCTCACGAGGAACACCCGGCCCACCCTTGGTTACACGCCAGAAGACAAAATTCTCTTGTAACTGCGCGATGGTTCCCGGATCGGCAAAGTTGGCGGGAATTGGATTGAAGGCAAATGCAAACATCCCTTTTCCATCCAGGTTATCGCCATGGCAGAACATACACCCCGCTGTTCCAAAGAAAATCTCTCCACCCTCTTTAACATTCTTTAGATATTGAGAGGCATCCTCGGCAAAGGGATTGTTTTTGAAGTCACCCACTTCCTTTCCCACGTCCAGGTATTTACCTTCGTTATCCACTCGAAATGGATTTAACACACGCTGTAAATCAATAATCTCACCGTGAACATTTATACTGGCTGGCGGTGCAGGATGCACAGTTCTCAATTCAACCGGTTCCTCGAACTTGGGCACCATCTTGCTATAGGTGCCAAACCCAATTAATAAGGGTAGCGCGGTAAAGGTCACATACCGATACGCCTTTGCCTTTCCTGTATCATCCTGAAGCATGGCCCGAATCGGCTCGGAAAATTGCTCCCATGAGTCAGGATCAATTGAGCAATAAAGAAAGATGGCAATCGTAATGATTCCCATGTAAACCGCAAGAAGTGTAAATGGAATGGGGGGCTGCAAAATCACCCGAAAGACAATGTAGGCCGCAATCCAGATAAAAACACCTTGAAGGAGTTTAGGAATCCCGATCTTTAACTTGTCTTTAACAATCCAGGCAAGAAAAACAACAAACAAGGCCACACCCAACTCGATAACCAAGGCAAAGGTTCCTGCATTGATAAATCCGGTTGCGCCCCCACCCGCAAACGCCATCTGAGATGCGGCAAGAAAACCAATAACCAGTGTGATTAAAAATACGATCTGTTTCATCAAGCCTACAAAGCCTCCTTATGGTTTTGACCACCCTTACTTACCATTGAAACCTGGTCACGCACTTCTTCTTTACTGACAACATGAACCTTGTTCTGATTGGTTTGAACCTTCGCCGACTTCATGAGCGACCCCTCCTTCTCATTGGGGAGACGATCCAACCCCTCTTTAATCGCCTTCTCGGCCGTCTGCTCCAAAAGGTAATCTGCCATTTTGGACAACGCCGCAAAGGTAAACTTAGTCGCAAAGTCCTTTAGCATATCGTCATTAAATCCAGGAACAATAAAAGCCCCCGGATTGACAATAGACTCCATGATATAATCCTTTGGCGTCGTTGCATGAACCTTTCCTTCCGCCATGGCCTTTTTATATTCGGGCGACTTAATCCGGTTTACCGCATTGGTTCCTTCAATCAATAATGGACCCACCATGCCAATCTTGGCAACGGCAATGCCGGGGATTTTATGACAGGCAAAACACCCCATCTTGGTGACAATCTGTTCCGGCGTATCCGTATCTAGCGCAACAGTTGTTGAGCCAGGAGCGGCCCCACCCGCAGCCTGCTCCGCCTTTGCGCCTTCACCCAATTTTTTCCCAAAATAACTCTCCCAGGAATCCTTAGCCGTTGCCTTCGACATATCGCCATCACGGGTCTGAAGAAAGGTAACAACAGCAACAATCTCGGTATCCGTCAGCTCAATGGGAGGCTTATTGATGATCGGCATCGGACTCACCATATCGTCCGTCCCCTTAACGGCATACCCTGGCACCACAAAACAATTTGGACAATACTCGGATTCGATAAGATATTCTCCGCCCGATCTGGCATGAGGCGTAATGCCTGAATTTGTCTCTCCCGATACCAGCTTGGTCTTAAATTTATCGTAAACCGCCGTCAAGGGTCGTTTGTGCGACCGCTGTTCCTCTGTTATCTTTAAAAGCCCTTCCGGATCGGCGGTGTTCTCCGTTGAAAGGGCAATAAGGTTCGGACAGCGATCGGCCTTCTGATCCAAAAAGAACTGATGACAAAGGGGGCACTGCCCCTTTCCAGCTGGGTTCTCGCCACGAGCTAACGCACCCTCGGGGTCATTCGTTCCAAAAATAATTTTAGCCCCCATCTCCTTGAGGTCCTCAACAGAGACAGACGCAACATCCACGGCAACAGCCGCTTCCGGGGCATCACCACGAATCTGGGGAAGCCAGTTTGTATACCCCGCAAAGACAGCCAGAATAAAAACATACCACACCCCTACTTTTAAGATAATACTCTTTTTTTTACCCTTCTCCATAAGAACCCTTCACAGGCATCGCTACGCCTTATTTCTCCCTTTTTCAACTATTTGACAAAAAGAAGGACACCCCCTCTTTAAGCAACCTTATAATATTCTTTGACTATGAATACTAATGACTCGCAACAGGAATGGTCTCGCCTACGATTCCTTCAGGTGCAGCCTCCTTGACCTTAGCAGGCACCTTCTTATCGGTTAAAGAGCCGAGCCAGAAGACAAAAAGAAGCATTGTCCAAAAGATAAGCACATTCATCGAGTTAATATTACCGGCATAGCCAATGGGGTTTGTAAACGCCCACGGAGAGGCATCCCGCATAATCTCATTGACATGCCAGTGTAACCGTACCGATGAACGAATATAGCCCATTACGGCCATCGTCCAGGTAAAGGCAACGGCCAAGAGGAAAAGAGCATAGGCCCCACGTACCGACATCTGCCCCCACCGAACCTCTCCGAGGGAGCGCGCATTCTTCAACATCATGGTATTTAATGTAACACCAATAAACAGGGTGCTTAATGTGCTGCAAACCTGCGGAACGGAAAGACCAATACGAACATTGGCCGGAATGTAGTAACCATAGATACCCAAGAAGAGGATGTTCAGCTCCGCGCCGACAAAGATCGCCGCGAGCGCAAGATTACCTATCCTGGCCCACTTGACCGTGGGCACCTTATTGGCCCGCTGATAAATACAAAAACACAGCACCGTCGTGGTGATAATGGTGTTAATCGCCGTGTTCTTGGCCGACATCACGCCATAATTCCCTACCACCGGATGCTGCGCGCCGCCCATCGCCTTTAATTCGGCGGGGGTCATCACCAATGTATGCGGCGTCAACCAGGTTAACGTGGAGACAATCAGCACCAACAGCATATACTTAAAATACTTATAGTACCGTTCGGCCCCCGGCATCCGGCCCATCGCCGTCCAAAGGTAGTAATTTAAGGTGACAAACAGGGTCGCAATCATCGTAGCCTGCATAATAAAAACCCACGCCAACAACCCACCCATCAGCGTAATCCCCATCTGCTGACGATAGGCATACACCTCACGCATCAGCCAATATCCCGCAAACGGTAGGGGAATGAGATTCAACACGCCCATGAACATGGCGGTGTAACTCATCCAGTCATAATGCGCCTTCTCCTCCGGCGACTTAGCCGCCAACAGACGATAGGCCGCATAGGCCGCCACCACGCCGCCGCCAAAGGCCGCATTTCCCAGGATACGATGCACCACAATGGGGATCACCAACGGGGTGTGAATGGCCATCCAGATATTCCCCAGGAACCGTCCCTGCTCATCAACACCGGACGGAGACTGCATAAACGCCACCCAGGTATTCGCAAAGAACATCAGAATCAAACCCACGGTATTCAACAGGACAGACAGCGAAAGATGGCACCACTTCAAATACGCGCTCTCGTTCATCCGATCCCAACCATAGTAATAGACGTAGAGAATACCGCTCTCCAGGATAAACAGCAGCGCATAGATATGCATAACCGGACGGAAGATACCTGCCAGATACATGAAGAACCCTGGATAAAGCGCCAGGAAGGTAAAGATCAACACGCCGCCCAGAATAGCCGTAATCGAATAGGCCGTCAGACTGATCTTCATAAACTCGTGGGCCAAATCATCATACTTTTTCGCCATCCGCTTGTCTTTTTGCAGCATGCCGACTAATTCCATCACAAGAACGAACATCGGAACGGCCAAGACAAACGATCCAAAATAAAGATGCTGCTGATTGGCCACCCAGATCAGGGTTCGGCTTTGAAAGGTCCCGTACGTTCCATAGTTATCTGGATATTTCAACTTGGGTGCCGGTGGGCCGGATACAATTCCCTCTATTTTCCAATGGACGTCTTTGGCCTTCTCAACCGCTGTCGCCCCTTCCGTGGCCGCAGGAGCACCAGCAGGCGCCTCATCGGCAATCGCCTGGATCGGCATCAATGGAAGTAAAAGCAGCAGCCCAAAAAGCCCTAGCAACGCAACCGCCCCCCACTTCATTCGTTTTGGATGACATAAACCCTTGAGAAAGCTCATTTCACTACCTCCTATTTTTTAGTTTGCAAAAACAATTGATCTAACGGACTAACCTCTGTGTTTAAAAAACCTTATTTATATGGAAAGGGAAGGTTTTGCGCATGGACCATCAGGGTATAGTCAAGAAACAAGTAATAACCCACTGACAACGCAAGAAAGAAGGTAAAAATAGCAACCCCCTTAAAAAACCCGCCCTTTTCTTCGCAACACCCTTCCTGACCCTTATTTTCTTCGTTCATTTAAAATCTCCCTTTACTTAAACTATTCTTATCTTTCTTAATGATGTAAATTGGCAATCTCTGGTGGTGGCGTATAAACGTACCAAGTGATCCACGTGCAAAATATCAACGTCACCCAGAAAATAAGCTTCCCCAG
>SBBA01000232.1 GCA_005239925.1 Candidatus Troglogloeales bacterium
AAGGAATGGACCAACAAGGGCGCGGGTGTGATGGTGGGGGCAAACCAGGCCCTGTCTTATATCGTGTTTCGCCGGGATATTGAAAAGTTCCATCAACTGTTTCCACAACTGGAGGTGATCGATCAGCATCCCCTCGATAACTATATAAGATACCTACTGTCAGGGGGCTTAAACTTCAGGGCGTTGATTCCCGACTTTTTGTCGCCGGTGATCCGAATGATTGAAATACTAATCTCGCCATTGAATCGGTTTTTCGGGCTGCATCAGGTGATTGTCATCAGGAAGAAAGGATCGAACTAAACACCATGGGCATAAGGGTGTGGGACACATTTGTGGGTAAATTTTCAACTCTCTCCACAGGGGTGTCATTCCCGAATGGTTCTATCGGGAATCCAGAATGTAAAACAGAACACAAACCACTGGATTTCCGCTTAAAGCATGCGGGAATGACGGAGACTTTGCCGTAGTCTTGGGGCCAGAAGGAGGTTCTTTCTTAAATGGAGGGGATCAGTTAGAATGAACGGAGGGAACTTTACCCATCCTATATTGAATATGAGTCAGGATCAGCCATTACCGGAAGAACAGATCAAGCGTTTAGAGGGCGCCCCCCCTTATGGCGATGTCGCCGTTCTTATTCCCTGTTTCAACGAAGCGGTCTCGGTGGGGAAGGTCGTGAACGATTTTATGCACTTTCTTCCGGGCGCCAAGATTTTTGTGTACGACAATAACTCCACGGACAAAACGGCCGCGATTGCCAGGGAACATGGCGCTATTGTGGTGTCTGCGCCGCGCCAGGGCAAGGGAAACGTCGTTCGGCAAATGTTCTCTGAAATCAATGCCGATCTCTATGTCATGGTAGACGGGGATGATACCTATCCCGCGCAAAGTGCAGCCGACTTGATTGCCGAGCTGAAGAAGATCGGCGCCGATATGGTTGTGGGGATGAGGCTATCAACCTTTCAGGAACGGTCTTTCCGTGTTTTTCATCAATTTGGTAATAAACTGGTGGCCAACCTGGTGTCTTATCTTTTCTCCATTAAAATAACGGATGTGATGTCCGGTTACCGCGTCTTTTCAAAGGATTTCGTCAAAAGTATTCCGCTGATGTCAAAGGGCTTCGAGATTGAAACGGAAATGACGCTCCAGGCGATTGCCAAGAAATTTCTCATTAAGGAGGTTCCCATCTCATACGGCGAGCGGGCCGAGGGAAGTTATTCCAAGCTAAGTACCTTCTCGGACGGCATACTTGTTTTAAAGTCACTGTTCATGATCTTTAAAGATTATAAGCCGATGGTCTTTTTCTTATATTTGAGTGCCGTGTTCTTTTTAACTTCCGTCTCCGCCGGTATACCGCCCATTCTGGACTACGTGACGACCGGTTTTGTGGCGCATGTTCCCTTGGCGATATTGGCGACGGGAATGGGCATTTTGTCTGTATTGAGTCTCAGCATTGGCCTGGTTTTGGATACGATCAATAAGTATCACAATGAAAATTTCGAACTGTTGCGGCGTTTACTGAAAAAAAGGGCCCAGGAGAGAGCGCCTGTGAACCGGTCTCCCACGGCCTGCCCCCCATCTTGATGCATCGAATACGGTATCAGTGGCCAATGTATTAGCTCATCTCCGGGTTTTTGCTCGTTATTTCTTTATCCAAGCCGTTCTTTATCTCCTGGATATGGGGATCTTTATCCTTTTGTATCACCTCTTTTCATTTCCGGCGGTTTGGGCAAATATCATTGGGAAGGTGATTGCAAGTCTTTCTGCCTTTATTGCGCACCGGTTTTTTACGTTCGGTATTACGGGACAGGATCAACTCGTTCGACAAGGGGCCTCGTTTATTACATTATTACTGATTAATATTCCCGTCAGTACGTTATTACTCACCCTCTTTCTTCGAGGCATCGCCGTGCCTGAAATAGCGAAATTATTAACCGATGTGGCAACCCTGGGGATTAATTTCTTTCTCATCAAAAAGTTTATATTCAGGAATCCATCATGAGTTCAATCAAACCGATTATGGCCATTACAGGCGCGACGGGGTATATCGGACAAGACCTGACGAAACGGGCCATTGCCGCAGGGTGGAAGGTCAGGGCCCTTTCCCGACGACCGTTTAAGGGTTGCCCAGGCGATAAAAAATCGGAGGAAGATATTGAATGGGTATCCTATGACCTGACCCAGCCGGTGTTGGGAAATGCGTTGACCGACGTTGCCATTCTAATTCATCTGGCCGCCGACACGACCTTACAGGCCACCAAAGAAAAGGAGTGTCGGGCGGCTGCGGCCTTAATTGACGCGGCCCGCGTGCATCATGTGCCGTTGATTTTCATATCGAGTCAAACAGCCTCCCCCCATGCCCCTTCGGAATATGGTCGGGGAAAGTTTATGGTCGAACAACTGGTTCGGCAATACGGCGGAACGATCATTCGACCCGGGCTGGTCTTTGGCGTGCGTGAATTGGGGCTGTATGGAAAATTATGCCGACTCGTTCGATGGTTTCCGGTGCTTCCTGATATTCGTCCTGCGCCATCGGTTTGGCCTATCCACCTGGCGGACTTAAATGAGGTCATTATGAACCTGGCGGAACAACTTCGACTGCAACCAGGTCAGCAATTGGAGCATGCCCATCACCCTCCATTTGAATTTAATATTGCTTCAGTGGACCCGGTTTCCATCACGGAGTTTCTCAGACAGATTGCCGATAGGAGGGTGCGAAAGATGAGAATTTTTATCCCGGTTCCAAGGGGGGTCTTGGGCTTCTTTTTTAAAATGGTTTCCCTGCTGACATTAGGAAGGGTGAACGACTCCCGGTGGCAATCGCTCATTCATTTGCCGAAAATGGAAACGGCGTCATCGTTGCAATATTTTGGAATAAAACCGGACGCCCTCAGGACGGTATCGTCCGGTTATCGGAATGGACGTCGCGGGTTGATCCGAGAGGGGAGTCTATTGCTCCGGTATATCAATCGGCAACGCCCTTCTTTTTCTCTATTAAAGCGCTATGTGCTTGCCGTGGAAACACTCCGAGGAAGTCGGTGTTTACACCTCCCCGGTGTGTTTTACTCGTTTCCTGTCCTGCTCACGTTGATAGATCATCGTTCCCTGCTTGAGGGAGGCGAATTGGCGCAAAGACTGGGCATGGCAACCGTCCTGTCCGAGGCCTCTCCGGCGGGTACCACTCGCTTTATGTTGCAATCCGACAAGAGAGAAACATTGACCGCGTTGACGCTGTTGATTAGGGCCGTATTTTTTGAAGGTGTGACCCGTGTTTTTCGATGGATTCTATTTTATTGGCTGAGATCGGTTGTCCGGAAAAGCTTTAATGGCACCTCTAAAAACTTCGATTATTTTTGATTTTTCTAAAGAGCACCTCTAAAAACCTACCGCTTCTGGCTCAAATGCAAGGGCTACTACGCACAGGAACCGTAAGGGTCGCAGTGTACATGAGGATTCCGAGCACTTCAGACGTCGTCACACCCGCGCAACGCAGCAGTTGGGTCGCGCAGTAGGTTTTTAGAGACACCCTTAGGTTTAACCTCATCTTATCGAGTTCAATATCTACAGATTTTTTTATGTCGGGAATATGGGATCAAGAGGGCCTTCTCACGATGTGGCGTTCTGCAGCAGGGGTGACTACCTCTCTTTCTGGCGAAGGTAAAGCCGCACCAGCCGAAGCTCCTCGTAAGAAAATCCATCACCAAGTAATGTCATGACAGGGGCCAATAATGTACCCCCGCACTTTTCAAACGCTGCAATAATTTGATTGACACGCGCGGGAAGTGGCATCAAATACGCTATATCCAATTTTTCACCGGCCTCCACAAGCCGTTCCATATGATAAATAATCCTCTCCTCTTTAACCCCCCGACGTAGGGCGATCTCTTGGAGGGATTGCTTTTGGAGCAGGAGCATCCGGGTTTCATCAAATGTTGATCCTTGACGTAAGGTAGTGCGGGATCTTCTCCCTTCAGGTAAAGGCGTTTGTCGAGTGAGATGCGGGTGCTCACGCATATAATCACAAATCACGCCTAAAAACGGCTCGCCAAATTGTTGAAGTTTGGCGCGTCCCACGCCAAAGATACACGATAACTCTTCAAGGCTCCGTGGAAAAACGGCAGCCATCTGTTGCAGCGTGGCATCACCAAAAATGACGAAGGGAGGCACCCCCCTTTTATCAGCCAATTCCTTGCGGAGGAGCCGCAGATGCTCAAAAAGCCCAGGATCATAGTCCACAAGGCCCTTCTCACGGGCTGGAACCGATGCCACCTCGCGCTTGGGTCTTACCAGAAAAAGTGTTTCACGTTGTTTGATAAACGTTCTTCCCATTGGTGTAACCGCAAGGGTGGGATATTCGTCCCCCTGTTTTACCAGAAGCCCTTTGGACAGCAAGAGGCCAAAAATGGTCCTTAATTCCTGATCGTCAAAATTATTGACAATACCGTAGACCGACAATTGATCGTGTCCTAACTCAAGAATCCGTTTGTTCTTCTGACCTCGCAATACGGCAATGACATGACCCATTCCAAACCGTTCACCGGTACGAATCACGGCGGAGAGAATCTTTTGCGCTATTTCGGTGGCGTCAAACTCCTCCTTGGTGGAGAGGCAGATGTCGCATCCCCGGCAATATTCCTCAATTGCGGCCTCCCCAAAATACGCCAGGAGAAACTGACGACGACAAGTCTGCAAGTCGCAGAAGGCAATCATTCGTGCCAGTTTTTCTTCGGCGTTTTTTCGTTCCGCTTCGTTTTCCATTTGCTGGATGAAATAGTCCTGCTTCGCCTTATCGCCGTAGGAATAAAAGAGGACGCACTCGCTGGGAAGGTCGTCACGGCCCGCACGGCCGGTTTCCTGATAGTATCCCTCCAGCGATTTCGGCAGATCGTAGTGGACCACAAGGCGCACGTCCGGTTTATCGATTCCCATGCCAAAGGCAATGGTGGCGACAATGATCGGCGTCTCATCATGAATGAACTTCTCCTGTGCTTCCTTGCGCACCGTATGATCCAGCCCCGCATGATAGGCCAGCGCCATAAACCCTTCGGCGGATAAATCCTGCACCAACTCCTCTGTTTTTTTGCGGGAAAAGCAGTAGATAATGACCGACTCCTTTTTGTGATGTTGCAGAAGTCCACAAAGCTGGGAGAAGGCGCGGCGTTTTGGAAAAACCCGATAGGTGAGATTAGGCCGATTGAAGCTGGCCAAGAATGTTTGTCCTTGTTTTAGATCAAGCTCAGCGATGATATCCTGGCGCACCTTTTCCGTGGCGGTGGCGGTTAGCGCAATGACGGGCACCTCTGGAAAGTCATGCCGCAACAGCTTCAGGTTCCGATAATCGGGCCGAAACTCATGGCCCCATTCCGAAATACAATGCGCCTCATCCACGGCGATCAGGGATACCGAAAGTGTCGCCAGAAAAGCGCGAAATCCCGAAATGGCCAGCCGTTCCGGGGCGACATAGAGGATTTTAATTCGGCCACTTTTGGCCTCTCTTTGGACACGGGCAACATCGCTTGCGGACAACGTGCTGTTGATGAATTCGGCCGCAATACCGTTGGCGTTTAAGGCATCCACCTGGTCTTTCATTAATGCGATTAGGGGCGAGACCACCAGGGTAAGTCCATCAAAAACCAGTGCGGGTAGCTGGTAGCAGAGTGATTTGCCCCCACCCGTGGGCATCAGGACCAGGGTGTCTTTGCGCAAGAGAACATGGGCAATGATCTCTTCCTGCAGGGGACGAAACCGGTCATAACCAAAATGGGATTTGAGAAGGGTAAGGGGTTGCCGTGACATCTCTACTCAAAGCCAATAAATGGGCCGAAATATCGGCCGCAGTTGACAGTAGATGGTCTATGCTACTACCTTAAAGGGACAAACCTCTCGATCCACCTGTTGACCGAGCTTATCTTCTGCCACATCCATATCATATTGACTTTGCAGGTTCAGCCAGTAGCGAGGGCTTTGCTTAAAATAGCGACCCAACCGCAAGGCCAGTTCTGCTGTAATCGGACGCTTTCCCAAAACCAAATAGCTGATCCGCATCGCGGGAACGCTAATGTCCTTTGCCAACCTGTATTGGGATAACCCCAAATCTTCCAGCAATTCCTTGATGTATACCCCAGGATGTACCGGGGCAATGCGTACTCTGGCCATTGATACCTCTCCTTAATGGTAATCTACAATCTCTACTTCTTCCGCATTCCCCGCGCGCCAAACGAAACAAATGCGCCATTGGTCATTAATCCGAATACTCCATTCACCTTTGCGATTCCCTTTAAGGGCTTCCAATCGGTTTGAGATCGGGTAACGCAGATCCATGAGTTTTACAGCGGCATTAATCGCATTAAGCTTCATGAAGGCCCGCTGCTGAATATCGCGAGGAAACCTTCGCACAAAGCAACGCCTGGCAATTTGTTCGGTATCGGCACACCGAAAAGATCGGATCACGCCCCATAGTAAACAAATTGCTTACTATCCGTCAAGCGCGCACATTTCCAAATTTCCATGATTCTTTTGCAATGGGAGGTTTTCTAAGAACCGTGGCAGGCGGGCCACCAACTGAAGGTTTAGTACCAGGCGTTTGAAGCACACGCGCCATTACTCCAACAGTCTGTGTCGGAGGCCTGACCAAAAGGAGCAAAGGTATACATTAAAAACATGAGGGTGCTGAGCACTGGAGAGAGCGTTGGTTTTGTCAGGTTCAGGAAGAAGGTTTCATTCTTCTCGTTCAGCCGATCCCCGATAATCGGTATAATCACGTTCTGCGTTGTGACCCCGGGCGAAAAGGTGAGCGTACCCGCCCGTTGAATATAATCAAAGCCGGCCCGGGCTGTGCCATCCGAGGTTGCATAGTCGACGGTAAGGACGGCCGTGGTGGGTTGGGATAGGCTCACCTCAAAAACAGCGCTGGCAAGCCCATCACCTCCTTCTTTTATCGAGGCCTCACGAATGAGGATCGTCGGTAGCACAACGGCACAGGCGTCGCCAATACCATCCTTGTTGGTATCCGTCTGGGCCACGTTGGCAACCAACGGGCAATTATCAGCCTGATCCAAAATCCCATCGTTGTCATCATCAAGATCACACGGATTGCCCCGTCCATCAACATCGGAGTCGGTCTGGGCCACGTTTTTAATCTCCAGACAATTATCTCGACCATCCAATACGCTATCGCCATCGGTATCTTTTGTGCCATTGAGGACAACAGCCAGATTCTCAATCGCCCACGATTTGTTCGTCTCCGTACCATCGGCAACGGTTTGTACACCCGTTCTATTGCTAAACCAGGTAATCGTCAGCATGTTGGCCGTATGCGGTATCCCGTGGAACACAGGGTCCAGCCCCATGTTATACGCGGTGGTACCGGCCACAGCGGATGGACCACTTCCGTTGGTCTGGACGCCACCTGCGGGCGCGGCAATAAGTGTAACACCTGAAGGCGGAATATAGGTCGCCGTACCGCAGCCACTATTTTCAAACGACTCCGAAAAGAGGGGTTCCCCGTCTACCGTAATATTTAAAATATCTTCCCCCTCGGCGCAGCCCTTTCCATTCCAGGCATCAATGACCGCCAGTAAGAAACGAACGCCAACATGGGTGTGGGTTGGAAGATGGGTTAATGTCAGCGTTGTTTGGGAGGACGCATCGCTTCTTAGAAAGTCGCCGTTAAAAGTGTTTTGACCTGCTCCAATCGTTTGGAACTCCTGCGCCACTTGGGTTGTTGCAACGTTGACAAACTCCGGTGGCACACCGGCATTAAAATCCGTTTCAAATGCCGTAAAGGCCGTTGTGCTAATAAGCAGATCGGATGCAACCTTTTCCTCTCCCACGGAGGCTGTAGCGGTTACTTTGTTTGTAGAGGTATTTATCACGAAGATGGTATTATCAATGCTGTTGAGCACATTGACCTCTGCTCTATCTGGTGTCATTGCCACACCAGAGGGGCCTTTTCCTACCGGTACAGTGGCTACCACGGTATTGGTCTCTGTATCAATTACAGAAACGGTATCGCTAAAATAATTGGCCACATAAACGCGCGTACCCATTGGGTTGACTACTAAACCATAGGGGCCGCTGCCTACTGGCACGGTTGCTATCACGGTATCGGTTGCTGTGTTGATTACAGAAACAGCGGAATCGTTGGTCATATAAATGCGGGTGCCTGTCGGGTTCACCGCTATACTATAAGGGCCGCTTCCTACCGGTACGGTCGCAATCACGGCATCGGTCGCTGTATCCATCACAGCAACGGTATGGTTTTCTGAATTGGTAATATAGGCGAAGGGTGCAGCCGCAGCCGGGGCAGAGGCCATTAAGCTGCCCAACAATAGAAGGGCCGTAACGACCCGATGGTTAACCCTTGTTTTATACTTATGGTTACACATTGGATTATCCCCCTTTCTTTTTTTGATGGGCCTCTTATTGTGGTTCTATCGTTAGACCACGCCCTATATGGGGTATTTAATACCCCTATTGTTAGATAAGTCAAGCAACGAAAACGAAAGATAGACCAAACTGTCCTATTGTCGGGTGAGCTTTTTTAGATACGGGCTCATTTGCATTGGCCATCCATGAAATGTGAAATGACTAACATCCAAATTTGAATATGAGTCAGGAATACGGACTAACATTAAAAAATAATTTGCCTCCTCAGAAGAATTCGTGGGTTTAATTCACGAATAAAACTGCATTAATACTTATAAATCAATCAGATAAAGTGACAATTCCCATGTTATTTTC
>SBBA01000184.1 GCA_005239925.1 Candidatus Troglogloeales bacterium
AATGTTCAAGGTCGGGAATTACCCACCCTACAGTCTGTAGGGGTCAGCGCCAAGGTAACCCTCGCCGGTGATATTTTTACGTACAACTACATTGTCTCCAATCCGCCTACGAATAATGGATCTATCTGGATTATTCACATTGATGCGTTGAAACCATCTGGAGGAATAGAATTAAATGGAGAAGGTCTGGTGAACGGCTCGTGTTACTTACAAAGGTCTTCCGACTTTTCTCTTCAGACACTCCGAGACCGAGGAACCCCAGCAGTTCCAATGGGAATTACGGCGCCTTCTAATTGGCTTTGTGACCTTGGTAGCTTGTCGGGTTGGGGGAGTAGTGATGCTCCTTTCCTGATGTTGCCCGGCCAATCTTTGGGTGGTTTTCAAATTACAAGTAGAGGGCTCCCAGGAATTAGGAATTTTAAGGCTGAACCTTTTCTTGATCCCATAGATGACGCTGATCTGTATCCATCTCCCCCAACGGATGAAGCCGATACGGAGAGGTAAATAAAAGAGCTTGATGCAATAAGAGCACGTGTTACTGCTACAGGCCGCACCCTTGGTCCGACGGCGCCTCCAGCTGTTTTTGATTCACTCACTTTTCTTGGCACCCTCCGGGAGTACCTCGATAAGAGCTACTATATCCTTGGTTGGGTAACGGATAGAGGCCTGTACGCAACCCTGTGGGACCGACTTAATACCGCCCGTGTGGCCCTTTCCAATAACGATATCGCTATAGCCAAGCTGCAACTACAAGCATTTATCGCCGCTCTGCCCGTACCACCATCCGGCACGGCAGCCTGCACAACTGAATGCGCTGGCCTCCTGGTTTTCAATGCCCAATATCTTTTAGATCAGCTCCCTGATGAGCCGGATCTGATTATCACGGGTCTTTCGGCCTCGACAAATCAGGTGGAAGTGGGTACAACGTTGACTGTAACCACAGTGGTACGAAATCAGGGGGGCGGAACGGCCTCTTCTACAATGGTCCGCCTCCTGCTTTCATCGGATACAACAATTGGTCTCACCGATGATCCTCTTGCCGATATCCCCTTGTCTGCGTTAGAGATGGGACAAATCCAAACGCTTCACTCCGCCGTGGCCATTTCAACGTCTCTTCACCCGGGGGCGTACACCCTGGGGGCCTGTGTGATTGCCCATACGACGATTGTTGAACGAATTGAAACAAACAACTGCAAGTCGGGTAGAACACTGACTGTAACAACCCCTGTGCCGGAGCCTCTTCCTTCTCCCCCTCCCAATACAATCGAGATCACAACCTTTCCCTTTTCAAAAGGTATTGATGTGGACAATGAGGCCGTGGAAGGCCTGAGTTATCGGACTGAGAGCTGTAGAGACCTATTCCTCACGGAGAATTTCAGAAGCCCAACGGGTACAGGTTTAGTTTTGTATCGTGTAACAGCCCCCGAAAAAGGTGTCATCCTGGCCAAAGTAGATGGGACGACTGACTACTATACCGTGCTTTCAGCCTGGTCTGCCAATCTCCGGGTAGAGCGCGCCTGTATGGGTAATAATGTAGCGATGTATATACATGCCAAGATTGCTGTTCCGGTGGAGAAAGGAGAGACAATTTTTTTGAAGGTGGATAACCCTGATCCCGCTGTGCAGATAAACGGTATGGGGCTGAACGAGATCATTGTTGACTTTGTGGAATCAAAGACGATGGTGGAAAATACCTCTCCTGTAAGTGCCCTCCCCCAGATGATGACTTGCCCGCGAGAGCGAGAATGTTCTTTTGTTGTTCCCGCTGCGGATGCGAATGGGGATCCTATTCGATTTCGGCTCTCTACCGCTTTGGAGGCCAGCGGTAATGAATCGGGATTTATGCAGCCCGGCCCTCCTTATGCGCCTTATGCCGCAACAATAGACCCGGAAAGCGGCCTCTATCGCTGGGATACACGCGGGGCCATGTTCTCCTCATCAGACCCGCTCAATCCCGTTCATACCCTTTATTCCACACAAGTAATAATAGAGGAATTGGATTGGAGTACGGGAGCGGTTAAGGGGTATGTGGCCACCGATTTTTTAATCCGTTTGGTGGATGTAGACCCCGTGGATTCCCCTCCTGTTTTTGATCTGCCATTTTCTTCCGGTTTGCCACCTTCAGTAAGCGATGCAGCGAACAACAACGTTACGGTGACTACGCCGCCTAATCGGCCCGTTCATGTTGTGATTGACGTTCGGGACGACCACAATAACAGCGATAACAATAGCGGCAATGACCGTAATAATGGCAGTTGTGGTTTATTTGGAAGCGGTTGCAGTGGAGTTAAGGTTAAAGTCATCAATTTGCCATCCGACGGAAAGATCGGAGAAGAACTGGTAGAAGGCTCTGATGGTTCTTCATCGCGCCATTTCTATTTTATGCGGGTTGACTTGAGCTGGACACCAACCCCTGCTGATACAGGTACACAAGTGATCACGTTTGTAGCCACGGATTCAGCAGGGCAGCAAACTGTTTTTCCTATAACGATTCATGTTACTACGGTGTACCTGTCTCTTACCCCTGAATCCGCAACAAGTTCCATTGGGACTCCTCATACGATTACAGCCCTTCTCTCCAATGAGAACCAACCTGTGCCAGATACCATCGTTAACTTCAAAATCTTTGCCGGTCCTCATGCGGGATTGAGCCAGAACGTAAAGACAGATAGCAATGGGGAGGCCCGCTTTACCTATGTAGGACAAGCATTAGGAACCGATCAAATCGGAGTGACAGCCACTGTCATGCCAAATGGAAATGGCCTAACCCAGGTGGTTACCGCTCCCAGGGTTGCTCAGACATGGGTGGTTATTGAGTCCTGTGACGGAGTAGATAATAACCAGGACGGAAACATAGACGAAGGCTTTTTAGACACCGACAATGACGGGCTGGCGGACTGCGTTGATCCTGATGATGATGGCGATAGTGTAACGGATGT
The DNA here is from genome assembly GCA_005239925.1 of Candidatus Troglogloeales bacterium. Lineage (GTDB taxonomy): Bacteria > Nitrospirota > Nitrospiria > SBBL01 > SBBA01 > SBBA01. Next base: position 2,940 of record SBBA01000184.1, read on the forward strand.
GGTGGACAACTGCCTGTTAATAGCAAACCCGGATCAGTTCGATACGGACCAAGATGGAATGGGCAATACCTGTGACACTGATGATGATAACGACGGCGTTGAGGATACAATCGACAATTGCCCATTGACCGCAAACCCGGATCAGACGGATACCGATGCCGATGGAATGGGCAATACCTGTGATACTGACGATGATAATGATGGTGTTGCGGATGATAAGGACGAGTGCCCCCTGCTTTCGACGCCAAACGTTATTGTTGGCACCGCAAGCAATAACGTTCTAAGGGGCACATTGGGAAACGATCTGATGAGGGGGTTGGCTGGAAATGACACGATCCATGGCATGGGTGGAAATGACTGCCTGGTGGGTGGTTCTGGGAATGACAGAATATATGGTGGCGATGGGGATGATATTGCAAAGGGGGAAGACGGAAGAGATACTTTGCAAGGTGGCGTTGGGAATGACACTTTGGATGGTGGTATAGGGAATGATGCCTTGGATGGCGGCGTAGGAAATGATATTTTGGATGGCGCTGTAGGAAACGATCGGTTAAAAGGGGATACCGGAAATGATACCTTAAATGGTGGTATGGGGAATGATGTCTTGGATGGTGGCGTAGGGAATGATGCTATGGATGGCGGGCCAGGTATAGACAAATGTTTTGGAGGTGCAGGTACCGATACCGCGGCCAATTGTGAAAAGGTGACAGGCATTCCATAAGCAGGCCAGAAGAAGGAGAAGGAGAATGAAACAGGTTAGAAATCATTTGAATCGTCATTGGTTTTTTGTCTGCAGACTCGTATTGATTCTATTGGGATGTCTTATGTTGATTAGCCCTGAAGTGGGGGCCACCTATTTTCGGCACGGGCATTTGGTCTGGAGGAATAACGGAACCAATAAGGTCGAATTTGTATTGACAATGGCATTTCGGCGGAACAGTTATCAGGGATCAGGTGCGGATGGATTCCCCGTCCGTGGAGATATTATACGGGAAGATGTTGGCAGGACCGTCCTCTGTTTTGGAGATGATGTCTGTACAGGAATACTCTACTTTTCGATTATCGAAGCCAACCCGGCTGAAAACTGGATTGTTGGGATGGGTGGGATGCAATCTGGAGAAGAAATGATCACGCATCATTATGACACTGCCGGGGAGTTTATCGCCTTTAGTGAGAGTTGCTGCAGAATCCCCAATCTTGACTCATCCAACTCCCATATTAACAATCCTGGTGGGAGTTATCGGCTTGAAACAGAAGTCCTCTTGTGTCCTCGATAATTATTTCTGGCCTTTTAAAATCCTGCTCTGGTTTTTTGCACCAATTTCATCGGCCATCCTCCGAATAATAGAGTATACACAGGGCTAATATTTTCTCAGCGCCAGTGTCCGAGCGGTTCTAAAACTTTTTATAAAGGAGATTGTGGATTAGTTCAATTGGAAAAGAGGCAGGAGAAATCCTTTAGAAGATAAAATATCCTTGACTTATCTAAAATATTTATCTAGGATTACTCAGTCCGTAAGAAACCAATCGTAAGATGGGTTTAAACATAGACTTCTTCGACCGACGATGAAGATTCTTGGTGCCACACAAAAAACGAGCAAGGCCTACTTCCTTTTACTTGCAGGAATGGGCCTTTTTATTTTTATTCTTTTTACACCACAATTAGCCCTCACATCAGAGCTTCAGATTCATCATATCAATGTCCAGCAAGGCGATTCTTCCCTTATCATTGGGCCTAATGGGACCACACTCCTTATTGACGCAGGTCAGCCAGGCAAGGGGAATAATGAAGTGGTTCCTTATCTTCAAAGTATCGGTATGATGCCCTTCAATGGTCTCGATTATATCGTCAACACGCATCGGGATGACGATCATTTAGGCGGCCTGGATGAAGTTTTGAACGCCGGCTACAAAGTGCGTAAAAAGATATGGGATAATGGGAGTAAGAAGAAGGGACTGCAAATCACCCAGTTTCTAAACGCCGCCAAGAAGGCTGGCCGATCTGTGAAAAAGGCCCCCTTAGGTAAGGTGGTTCAATTAGGCGATGGGGCAACCGCTACCATCGTGGCTGTCCATGGGCGGGTATTGGGTTTTGGAGCCATTTCAGGCGTAACTGACGAGAATGACCTTTCCGTGGCGATTTTGGTCAAATACAAGGATTTCGAATACCTGACGGCCGGTGACCTGGGGGGAGGCCAATTTCCCGCAGATAACAGTTGCACCGGTCGCAATACCACTCAAAAAAATATTGAATCCGCTTTGGCTATGTCTCTTATGCAGGGTAAAAGGGCTCCGCGTCTTGGTGTCACGGGCGTGGAAGTGATCAAGGTAAGCCATCATGGAAGTGAATCCAGCACCAATTATCAGTACATGAATTTGATGACGCCAAAGGTTGCCGTTATCAATGTAGGCGCCGGTCAGGGGGCAGCCTTCCATCATCCACGTAAAGATGTCGTCGAAAATGTTCTTCTGGCGCAGGGGCCTTGTATTACTGCGCCGCCTGCCCTTGTTCTTCAAACAGAAGATGGCCCACAGGGGACGCCAAATACCAGCTTTGCTGGTTTTGCTGTAGGTGATGTCATTATTAAAACGACAGGCATTGGTGCTTTCACCGTCAGCGGAACGGGCGCAGTAAGCCAGGGGCCGGATGAACGGGCGGCCGCAGGGATTAGTCCATCTGCTAGTTTTTCGATGGACTGATTGGACGCCTTTCCACCACAGTATCTTTTTAAATCCCGTAATTAGCGGGCATCCTCCTCGTCTTGATCAGACAGAGAGGCCTCATCCTTGGGTGGGGCAGCCACCCGATAGGACTCGGTTACCCACATTCCCAAATCGACCAGCCTACACCGTTCCGAACAAAACGGAAAGTGCGGATTCTCTGCCCTTGTTATTTTTTCGTTACAAATAGGACACAGCAAAATCACCTCGACATTCTTGTTCTGAAGTAATAGAAATTGTCACTCAACCCACCTTTTTAAAAACCTGATCCTGGTAAATACCCGCATCTTCCAATATACGGGCCATTTGTTGTATGATGTGTTCATACCCTTTGACAATATGGATGCCACGGGGGAGCATTATAGCTTATAGGCGTCCGTGTGAGAAGAGGGCTCTTCGCGTATTAAAATTCGAATGGGGATAACGCAAAGGCTTGACAATCCGACCAAAGTCAGTATACTTGCTACCCACGAACTTGCGGCTAAACAGATTTCAAATGGGGAAGAAATAGGCGGTGCTGTCCAGGGTATTATCGTATTTTTCAAAAAAGAACCTCGTTGGTCTTGATATTGGGTCGGGCGCTATTAAACTCGTACAATTCAATCAGACGAAGCGGGGTTACCTCTTACAGAAATTTGGTGTTCTTCCCATAGACCCCGAGTTGATTGTTGATGGGGCCGTCATGGACGCAAGTCAGGTCGTCTCGGCCATTCGCGAGCTGTTTGCTCAGCAGTCTGTTCGTACCAAAAACGTAGCCCTGTCGGTCTCCGGACATTCCGTCATTGTCAAGAAAATTAGCCTGCCCCTGATGACCGAGGAAGAGTTGCAGGAGTCCATTAAGTGGGAGGCCGAGCAGTTCATTCCGTTTGATATCAATGATGTCAACATAGATTTCCATATTCTGCCGACCCCCGATGCCCAGCGCGAAGAAGGTCAGATGCCGGTTTTATTGGTGGCAGTCAAAAAAGATAAGCTAACCGAGTATATGAACCTGGTGATAGAAGCGGGTCTCAATCCCGTGATTGGCGACGTTGACTCTTTTGCCCTAGAAAATACCTATCTGTTAAATTACGATGTGAATGGGGGAGAAACGGTTGCGTTGGTCAATATCGGTGCCTCCGTAATGAACATCAGCATTCTAAAGGGGGGTGTGTTTTCTTTTACGCGGGATATCTCGACGGGCGGCAAACAGTATAACGAGGCGTTGCAGCGGGAAGTTGATTTATCATTCGATCAGGCCGAGCGGGCTAAACGGGCTGAGGCGATCGAGGGGGTGGATACCCATCAGGTCAACGATATTATACAACGGCTTAATTCGGAGTTGGTCGCGGAGGTGCTCCGTTCGTTTGATTACTTCAAGACGACGTCGCCCAATGAAACAATTGATCGTATCCTCATCAGTGGAGGAAGCTCGAAACTCCCGGAGCTGATGACCCTCATATCGGAGCGGATCGAGATTCCGACCGAACGGGTCAATCCTTTTTCTCGTGTTGAAATTCCACCTGATCAATTTGACATGGATATGATTAATGAGATGGCGCCCCAGGCTGCAGTTGCCGTCGGATTAGCCTTAAGACGCCCAGGGGACCGATGGTACGAATAAATCTTATTTCCTCGGAACAGGCCCAGCTAAAGAGGCGAAAGCCGCTTGAAATTCAGAACCAGTTGATTATTGCCTCGGTGGGTTTGTCTATCTTGATTCTGGCCCTTGGCATGGGATGGATCATTCTCGACCGGAGAATTGCCTCTCTGAATACTGAAATAACGGCCAAGCTGGCCGAGCTTGAGATTCTGAAGGCACAGGTTGCAGAGGTCGAAAATTACGAACGAGACAAAAAGATGGTTTCGGAAAGAATCATGGCGATTGAAGAACTTCGTGCCCACCAAACGATTCCGGTACAACTCTTGGACGGTATCAGTCATGGGATTCCGTCGCGTGTCTGGCTGGTGAGTTTAAATGAGAGTGGGGGAAAGGTGGACATTCATGGCAAGTCAATGACCAATGGTGAAATCGTTGACTTTGTAAACGCCCTCAAGAAAAATCCCTTTTTTACGGGGGTAGAGCTGATCGAATCCAAACAGGAAAAGGAAATGGACGTGTCGGTTTATTCGTTTAAGCTCGTGTTTTCCGTCGTGTCTTGATTGTTTTCCAACAGGGTATCAACGGGGTGAATTAACCAATGCAAATACAGTGGCTCTTGACCTTCATTGAGAAGATTCAGGGCCTGACCAATAAGCAAAAAGGGGTTTCCATAGGAATGGTGGTTGTTCTCCTGGTGGGGGCCTTTGTCTGGTATGTCTACCTTCCCAAAAGGGCCCAGATTTCCGCGCTGGAAGAACAAGTTGCCGGTTTAAATGCCGAGATTAATGTTCGTCAGACCAAGGTGCGTCGCCTAGAGGCCTTGAAAAAAGAGTATGCAGTACTTAAGGCGCAGCTAACCGAATTAGAAAAGCATTTGCCGGATACAGCTGAGGTCGAGATGCTACTTAAGCAGGTTTCCGATCTGGGAGAACGCAACGGCCTCCTGATCAAGTTGTGGAGACCAGGGGGAAGAAAACAGAATCCGAATGGAATTTATATGGAGATTCCAATGGAGGTGACGGTAAATGGGGGGTATCATTCCATCGGCTCCTTCTTCGAAAAGGTGGGCGCGTTACACCGAATTGTTAATATTTCCGGCATCAAGATGGGGGAAGCCAAGCGGGATGGCAGCCGCTTTTCTATTGATACCAGCTTCTTGGCCACCACATATTCCATTTCTGACAGGCCACCTGCACCGCCTGTTTCCTCAGAGGGCGGCGGTTGATAATAATAAAACAAGGTCTTGTCGGGATAGGGGTTGCGTTGTTGGTCGGGTTCTTTGCGACTGGTGTGTCTGCACAGGAAGTGGCGCCGGAGGAAGAGATTCAATCACCCTCGGAAAAACAACAAGAAGAAGAGAATAAGGCGTTCTTTGATTCCCTCAAGAAAACAGAACAATCTCCCCGTTTTCAGTATAATGCCTTTGGGCGGCGAGACCCCTTTCTGTCGTTTGTTGGGCCAAATGATGAGCAACGCGAAAAGATGCCTCCATTGCAACGAGTTTCTATTTCCGAGATGAAATTGATCGGTGTCGCATGGGGGAGTGGACGGGTTAGCGCCATGGTGCAAACCCCGGACGGAAAATCCTATCCCGTCCAAAGAGGAACACGGATAGGAATCAATCAAGGTCGTGTCAGTCAGATCGGCAGGGAGTCGGTCACCGTTGAAGAACCTTATATCAATATATTTGGCAGAGCCGCCCAGAAACAGGTGGTAATGAAGTTGTATACGAAAAAGGAGAAATAAGTATGAAGTGGCCTTTATCCTGGCTAATGACGGGTTTTGTGGTGTGGATTTTCGTGGCCTCGTGTGCCCCCAAGGCGGCACAGGTGGTCACGGAGGTTAAACAAAAGGAAACAATTCAGGAGATTCGTGTGGAGCCGACGCCTCAAAAAACAGAGGTGTTTGTGAAAGGCGAAAAGGCAATGACCTACACGACATTTCACCTCATTGAGCCGGACCGGCTTGTGGTTGATGTTTTGGAGGTCGGGTTGGGATCGTTTACCGAAAAAATAGCGGTTCCGGAAGGCCCCATTCGGCAGATTGTGCCTCGGTCTACCGAAGAGGGGCGTGTATCGCGTCTTGAGATAGAGCTGGCTGAGGGGGTACAAACCGATGTGCAACAACAAGGAACAACCCTCAAGATTGTAGCCTCCCTAACTGTTGAATCGGCTGAGAAGACGTCACCCCATTCTCCCGTTGTTGCTGCCGTTACGGAAGCGCCGATCGAAGCGCCTCCGCCGCCCCCACCTGCTCCCATTGCGAACCCGGCGCAGACCATTACCGATATTCGATTTGATCGCGGGGGGATGCAACTTGTTGTCGTCGGGGATGGACAATTTAGTCCCCAGCCGTTTTATCTCGATTCAAGTCGGCTCGTTATTGATTTGCCGTCTGTTCAACTGGCGCATAAAGTTGAGATGATTCCTGTAAATGGTCGCACCGTGAAGCAGGTGCGTGTGGGGGCACACTCGGATAAGGTACGGCTTGTGTTAGATCTTTTAGCCCCTGTTGCCTATTCCCTGCAACAGTCGGGGAGTGAACTGCTCATTTCCTTGAAAGAAACAACCCCGGAAAAAATGACGGAGGCGATAGGAACGGTTGCTCCCAAGGCAGAGCCACCTCTGCTCCCTCCATCACCACCACCGCCGCCCCCGCTACCATTACCACCTCAAGTGGTGCAGAAACCAAAACCGGCGGTTTCTCCCCAGCAAAAGGCCTCGCCCTCGCCCACGCCTACGGACATGGCCGAATCGGATTTAATCAGCCGTGAATCGGTGGTCTCTTCTGCGAAATATACGGGACGAAAAATCTCTCTTGATTTTCAGGATGCCGAGATTTCTGATATCATCCGTTTGATTGCCGATGTCAGTCGCTTTAATATCGTCCTCTCCGACGATGTGAAGGGGAAAATGACCCTGAAACTGGTTGATGTGCCGTGGGATCAGGCGCTGGACGTTATTCTGAGAATGAATATTCTGGGCCAACACAAGGATGGCGATATTATTGTGATATCAACCTTATCCAGCATTACCCAGCGGCAAGAAGAAGAGGCCAGGGCCAAGGAAACCGGTATTAAGGCGGAAGACCAGATCACCCGTGTGATCTATCTGAACTACAGTACCGCAAGCGCGTTAAGTGAGCCTCTGAAGAAGTTGCTTTCACCACGGGGGGATATTACCGTTGATTCGCGCACCAATACCCTGATTGTAAGGGATATTGAAGGGAATATTGGTGAAATCCTTCGGATGGCCAAGGTGCTCGATACCCGGACGCCTCAGGTATCTATTGAGGCGCGTATCGTTCAGGTGTTACCCAAGTTTAACCGATCTCTCGGTATTCAGTGGGGGGCCAGTTACAAGGATGTTTCGGACGGCAATTTGATTCATCTTAATAACCCCCTTACTGGAACGCTTTTTGGTGTTCCTAACCCCAGTTTTGCGGTTAATGTACCGGCCAGCAATACCCTCGGTGGTTTTGGGTTTACTTTTGGTCGTTTTACGGATAGCCCGTTGGCGCTTGACCTGCGGCTTTCCGCGGGGGAAAGTCAGGGGTTAACCAAAATTGTCTCCACACCCAAGGTGACGGTTTTGGATAATCAGACGGCCAATATCGAGCAAGGCGAATCTATTCCCTTTGCAACCACCTCGAACCAAGGAACGCAGACTACGTTTGTGGATGCCAATATCACCCTGAATGTGACGCCGCATATCTCCTCCGATGGGGGAATTGTGATGAAGATTCGCGTTGCGAAGAATGCCCCAGGTGAAACGCGTCCGGGTGCATCGGGTCCTTCTATCTTAAAGAAAGAGGCTGTAACCAATGTCCTTGTTTTAGATGGCGAGACCATCGTCATCGGTGGAATTCAGGAGAGCACTGAGGTGGAGACAACTTCCGGCATCCCTTTCTTACGTAAGATTCCGATTATAGGATGGATTTTTGGCAATCATGAAAAGAGAAAGGAAGATTCCGAGTTGCTGGTGTTTCTGACACCCCGGCTCGTGAAGTACGAACGGTAGAATTTTTCTAGGAGACGAGAGGATGGTTTGATCTGGTGAGAAACATTGTTCTCATTGGATTTATGGGGGTCGGGAAGTCGGCTGTGGGCCGGCGATTGGCGCAAGAACTCTCCTTCCACTTTGTTGATACCGACCGATATATTGAAGAGACGACGGGCCAGACGGTTTCCGAAATCTTTTCAGAGGGGGGGGGAGAGACACGGTTTCGGGAGTTAGAGGCAGAGACCGTTAGCCATGTCGTGAAACAGGAACGATGCATTGTGTCAACCGGTGGCGGTATGATCCTGAATCCGGATAATCGGAATCGCTTAAAGGGCTGGGGAACGGTGGTTTGGTTGCAGGCCAACCCGGACATCATATTACAGCGAGCAGGCAAGAGACCGGGGAAAAGGCCTCTGTTACAGGGGGCGGATCCCCTGTCAACAATCAAACGGCTTTTGGCGGACAGAGAACCTTATTATAGTGAGATGGCTGCATTTTCGGTAGATACATCGCATCAGGGTATGGAGGCGGTTGTCTCACACATTAAGAAAAGGATGATAGAGATTGAGGGCGCTACGCATCCCTCTTGATCTGAGCGAGAAACGGTACAATATTATCGTCGGGGGAAGGATCGACTCCCGCTTCGGTAAGGCCGTTCGACAAATTGCGGGGGACGGAGATGTGAAGGTCTGCGTGGTGACGCATCCCCGAATAGAGCGTCTTTATGGTGGAGCGATCGTAACTAGTCTGAAACAGGCTGGGTTTTCCCCCTCTCTTTTCCGTATCCCGGAGGGAGAGCAACATAAGCAGCTTTTACAGGTGGAACGGATTTACGATCACCTTATTCTCCATCGGTTTGAACGGTCTTCCCTGTTAGTGGCACTGGGAGGCGGGGTGATTGGGGATATGACCGGATTTGCCGCCGCAACGTTTTTGCGGGGTGTTTCATATGTGCAATGTCCGACGACGGTGGTGGCACAGGTTGATGCGGCTATTGGGGGAAAGACGGGGGTGGATCATCCGAAGGGAAAAAACCTGATCGGGGCGTTTCATCAACCTTCGCTGGTCTTTATAGATCCGACGACGTTGAAGACCCTTCCGAAGCGGGAGTTTGTCGCGGGTTTAGCCGAGATTGTAAAATATGGCGTGATTTTTGATCCAAAACTCTTTCACTTTATGGAGAGAAACCCGGAGGCCATATTAAATCGTGATGAGAAGTCGCTTTTCTATTGTATTAAACGGTCAGTGGCGATTAAAGCCGCTATTGTGGTAAAGGACGAGAGAGAGTCAGGATTAAGAAAGATATTAAACTATGGCCACACCCTGGGTCATGCGATTGAAACCGTGACCGGATATCGCCACTATAAACATGGTGAGGCGATATCGGTCGGGATGATGGCCGCTGCCACGATGGCCCATCGGTTGGGAATCTGTAGCGATGATATGGTTATCAGGCAGGCCCGACTGTTGACGCGGTTGGGGCTGCCGACCCGTTTGCCGCAACTGGATCAAGCGGAGGTGATGTGGGTGTTGGCATCAGATAAAAAGGTGGTTGGAGGAAACATCCACTTTGTTCTTCCGGAATCAATTGGGTCGGTCCGTGTGCAAAAGGTGGAGGAACAGGCGATTCTGGCGGCGTTGAAAGAGCTTGGCTTGAACTGATGTGGGTAGATTGAAGGCTTTAAAAAGGAGGTTATTGTGATAGTAGGAATCGTTAAAAAATGTGGAATAGGGGCGCTTTTATTGCTTATTGCGGCATGTGGTGAGGTAGGTAGCGTCGTAGGCGATATAGTGGGTGGCGATATAGGAGGTTCGGGGCAATGTGGCGGAGGCGCCAACACCGGTTCATGCCTGCGTATTGAGAGTATTAAGCCACAATATGATAGTAAAGATACCTCTAATGTTGATGTTAACCGTGCCGTATGCAATGCCTTTGAAGTGAGTCAAGATTCTACAACGGAGCCCAAGCTTGAAGTATTCAAGGATCATAGTGCCCAAATAAGTATTTCGAATCGGCCTCTGAGCGATATAACCGAATCGGTAATATCCGATATCACCCTTAACAAATACAGTATTACTTACTCGCTAAACAGGTGTCCCGGTGGAAACAATTGTCCGGGATCCCTGCCAGCTCTGTTGGTAGATCCGGGTCAGACGATTGTTATTCGAAAAAATGAGGCAATAACGGTTACTTTACCCTTTGTTCCTCTTGCTACAAAGGATGCCTATAATAGTTTGGGTGGGCCTCTTGATGATTTCCCTTCCTATACAGCGACTTATACCCTGGGGGGTACCGATTCTTTTAAAAATCCAGTTTCTGTGACAGGCTCAGTAGAATTTACCATAGGTGCCTTTGATAATTGTTCAGGGTAAACAGATTTCGAAAGCAATGGCCAAAATTAATCGGGCGTTACTGAGCGTTTACAACAAAGAAGGGATCGTTCCCTTTGCGCGGGGGCTGCGTGCGCAGGGGGTTGAACTGCTTTCTACCGGAGGGACGTACTCTCTGTTGACACAAGAAGGGGTTGCGGTTAGAGAAGTCTCCTCCTATACCGGTTTCCCTGAAATCCTGGAGGGGCGCGTCAAGACGCTTCATCCGGTGATTTACGGCGGCATTCTGGCCAAACGTGAAAAGGCCCAGCATCAACAGGAGATGGCAAAGCTCGGCGTAGCGCCCATTGACCTGGTTGTGGTCAATCTCTATCCCTTTCAACAAACGGTTGCAAAACCCTCGGTCACCTTAAGTGAAGCACTCGAGAATATTGACATTGGGGGGCCGACGCTTCTGCGTGCTGCGGCAAAGAATTATAAAGATGTTATTGTCATTGTTGATTCCGAGGATTACCCCGCAATCCTAAATGAGATTGCCCAAGGTGAAATTACCGAGTCCAAACGATTGACCTTAGCCAAAAAAGCCTTTTATCATACAGCCTGCTACGATAAGGCCATCTTCTCCTATTTGAGTGGTATCAGTGAACCGTCTCAGGAGAAATTTCCAAAAAGTCTCACCACGACATATACCCGTGTGCAATCGCTTCGGTATGGGGAAAATCCGCACCAGGAGGCGGCATTTTATCGCGGAGAAGAAGAGTCCGGGGGATGGGGCGATGCAAAAATCCTTTGGGGCAAAGAGATGTCTTATAATAATTTTCTGGATGCTGATTCCGCCCTGGCTTTGGTCAGCGAATTTGAGACGTCTGCCGCCGTGGTGGTGAAGCATAATAATCCCTGCGGCGTTGCCACGGCGGAAACGTGTATTGTCGCCTTCAAAAATGCAAGGGCCACCGATCCTACTTCTGCCTTTGGCGGTGTAGTGGCGGTGAACCGCCCTATTACAGAAGAACTTGCAGAGGAAATCACCTCCACTTTCATGGAGGTGGTTGTTGCACCTGATGTAGCGCCTGCTGCTCTGGCCATTTTTCAGAAGAAAAAAAATCTGCGTGTAATTACGGTAAGTTCACCGACCAAACCGTCGTTTGATTTTCGCAAGATTGCGGGAGGGCTCCTGGTACAAGACCCCAATCGCCATGTTTTGAATGACGCGACCCAATATCGCGTGGTAACGCATCGTGCGCCGACGCCTGAAGAAGTGGAGGCTCTTCTTTTTAGCTGGAAAGTTTGCAAGCATGTGAAGTCGAACGCCATTATTCTAGCTCATTCGGGGGTTACCGTTGGGATTGGGGCCGGGCAGATGAGTCGAGTTGATTCCGTTCAAATTGCAATGATGAAGGCCCAATCCCCCGTTACCGGAACCGTGATGGCCTCCGACGCCTTTTTTCCGTTTCGAGATGGCATTGATATGGCCGGTAAGGCTGGTATTCGGGCGATCATTCAGCCGGGCGGATCCATTCGGGATGCCGAGGTCATTGATGCCGCCAATGAGCATGGCATGGCGATGGTCTTTACCAATACGCGACACTTCCGACATTAGTCTTGTGGGCCTCTCCTGACAGGGCCGAAGGGCAAAACCCTTTCCAAAGTAAACAGCTCGATCCCTCTATTCTTCTATTTGCATACGATTGACTTTACTCGGCCTACCCTGTAGGTTAAATTCTTGGGAGAGGTATGGATAGGGGGATAGAGTGAACTATAAAATTCTATTGATCACTTTTTTATGGATGGCCGTTCTACAGGTTACGGTACAGCCTGCTGGTATGACCGATACACCGCTCTCTGCAGAGGGAGAGGTAATTCGGGGGGCGCAACATTATTTTCCGGATGATGTCGGCCTGGAATGGACTTATACCGGCTCGGTTGCGGATCAGGTACAGCGGGTTTCTTCCTATACCAATACGGCTAAAGTTACGGGAACAACAAAAAAAGGAAAAGAGCAGGTGGTCATCTTTTCTGAAAGCAACCCGGCCAATCGAGGCCAATCCGAAAGTTATTTCAAAAAGGACAAGAATGGAATTACCTATTTTGGTGGAGAGCCTACCACCGAATTAGAAAACCAGATTGTTCCTTATTTGGTGATCCCGTTTCCGATTGTTCTGGGTAAGCCGTATATCCAGGTTCAAAGGACGGGTCTTCGTTATGATCATGACATTGACCATGACGGTATAAAAGAGCGCGCCGACATGCGTTCGGAAATAACCGCCGTCGGATTTGAAACGATGACGGTGCCTGGGGGAACCTTTCAGAGCGTTATCAAATTTGAAGGAAAGACGACCCTCTTGCTGACCCTCTCGCGTGATCAAAAAAAGGCCAAGATTATAGATGTCACCACCCATTGGTTTGCCCTCGGGGTCGGTATGATCAAGATGATTGAGAAGATCGAATTTCCGGAAGTGGCGGGAAGGGCGCCCACCGGAACCATTGTCACCGAGACGCTGACGCAATTCTCAGGACAAGACGCTTCACGCAACAAAGGATAGTATACACAGCGCCTTTGACAGCAAAGACCGGTACAGATTAGAATGACCACTTTAACGGCATTGGCTTTAAGGAGGGAGAAAGTAAAATGATGAAACTGATTTTAAAAGATACCGTCAAGGGATTAGGCAAGATCGGAGAGATTGTTGATGTAAGGGATGGATATGCCCGCAACTATCTTCTTCCAAAGGGGTTTGGGCTGTTAACGACCCCCAGAAACATCAAGGCATTCGAGCATGCAAAAAGAGTGGTCGCAGACAAGATCAAAAAAGAGAAGCTGCAGATGGGTGAGGTGGCACAGCGCATCGCCGCCCTCACTTTATCTATTCCCGTTGAGGCCAATGAGGAGGGGCATCTGTTTGGTTCCGTGACCGCGAGGGATATTTCGGATGCCCTCATGGTCCAGGGGATTGAAATGGATCGAAACAATATCGTCTTGGAGAAACCGATCAAAGAGCTGGGCTCTTTTTTCATCTCGGTTGTTCTGCCGCACGAGACCACCGCACAGATCAAGGTCGAGGTAACACGCACTGAGAAGAGGTCTGAAGACAAGGCAGAAGTCAAAGAAGCCGCTCAGGAACCAACGGCCGCAGAGTAGGCGGCTCCTTCAAAACGAAAGAGAGTTACATTCTTTGGGGATGACATCTACATTTTTTGAGTAGATGGTTTTGTGTAACCGTATACGTAAGCCCACAGCGACCAACGGGAGCTGTCCATTCGCCGTGGCCGTTGCCACTAATTCATGCTGGGGTTGGTTGGCATGGTGGCGTAGAAGGCGCATTCTGGGCCAAGACGGCGCATCATTTGCGACCATAGAAGGGTGGGGTCGGCATCAAAAACAAGGGTTGGGTCGGCCTGAACGGTTCTCCATGAACCGGTCTTTATTTCGGCCTCCAGTTGTCCTGGAACCCACCCTGCGTAGCCTAAATAACAGCGAATTTCCGAATAGGGATGGACAGTGACGGCCTCCCCTTTTAATGTGTCCAAATCCCGGGCAAGAAAAACATCGTCTATAATGACATTTCCTCCATCGGCTGCCTGACCTCGGCACAGGATCAACATCCCATTTTTTGCCACCGGCCCCCCCTCATAAATCCGTTCCGACCCGGTCATGCTGGGAAAATCGTGAACCAACGCAGAAACCGCAATCTCGGTGGGGCGATTCAAGATTACGCCCAACGCCCCGTCCGATCCGTAGTTACACAGCAGGACAACGGCCTGCAAAAAATTCGGGTCGTTTAGTGCCGGCATGGCAATCAGAAGCTGGCCCTTTCCAATTTGTTGATCCATACATGTAATCTCCATGATTTAATTCTAATCCGCTACGAGCGGAAGCGAGCAAGCCCTTCCGTTGGTCGGTCTGGGCTTACTGATGTCGTTACACAAAAATTATCTACGCAAAAAACGTAGATGTCACCCATCGAGAGTCTAATCCGCCGCTACGCGCGGGGCGAGCAAGTCCTCCGGTTGGGTGGGACGCCGCCTGCGGTCGGTCTAGGCCTACCGATGTCGTTACACAAAAATTATCTACATAAAAAACGGTGATATCACCCATAGAGAGTCTAACGTAGAGGCGCCCAATTATCAAGGTGGCTTGCCATGGCGAACGAACCGCTTCCGTTGAGCGGAACGCCGCCTGTGGAAACAAAGCACTTCTTACGGGGCTGTCTTCCCATGCCTCTGTTTTAATGTCCATGAAAGAATCGTTGTGGAGAACGTTATTCGATCTGTTTTTTTAATATTCTTAATATAAGGAAATGATTCGATAAAGGGGACGTCAATCTTTTTGGACAGGACAGACCGATTAGTTTTATCCGCCAATGTTTTGGCCGATTGTGTCGCATTTAAAATAACCCCCAGAAATTGAAGACCACGCTCCTGCCCATACTGAATTGTTAAAAGGGTGTGATTCAATGTCCCTAGTCCGGATCGCGCCACCAAAAGCACGGGAAGATCCAATCGTTGAATCAGATGGATCACCTCCGTCTTTTCCGTAATAGGAACCCTTAGGCCCCCAACCCCCTCGACAATCATAAAGGCATGTTCTTTCTCAAGTCGTTTGTAAGCGGCCACAATTTTTTTGATCTCGATTTTCTGTTTCTCTCGAATAGAGGCCGGCCAGGGGGCAATCGGCTCCCAAAACCGGTAGGGGACAATCGCTTCAATTGGATCTATCGCACGGGCCGCCCTTTTTAAGTAAGAGGCGTCCTGCGGAATCAATTTTCCTTGCCGCATCAAACAGCCGGTTTCAATCGGCTTCATCACCCCCACGTTGAGGCCCATTGACCGAAGCAGTCTAGCCAAGGCCCCTGCAATCAGGGTTTTTCCAACGCCCGTATCGGTCCCGGTGATAAACACCCCAGGTGAGGCCAGCAGGGCGTCCAAAAGAGAAGCCGATAAAATCTTCGATGCTATATGATTTTTGATAGACATCCAATCTCTTTGAGTGTTTGAATTAAATAGGCAATCTCGGCCTGGGTATGCGTTGCCATGACGGTCATCCGAAGGCGGGATTGCCCCTTTGGAACGGTTGGTGGCCGAATTGCGGGAATCGCGATCCCTGCCTCGAAAAGCAGGTTGGAGAAGGTCAGGGCCAGGTTGGTATCGTTCACACGAAGGGGGATAATCGGGGTGGCGCTATCGCCAATGTCAAATCCCAAATCGGTTAGGGCATGGCGCAGTTGATCGGTATTCGCCCACAGTTTTTTTCGTAGCGCCACCCCTTCTTCTTCTTGGATGAGTTGCAGCGCAGCATAAGATGCCGCCAACACAGCAGGGGGCAGGGCCGTTGTGTAGATCAGGGAGCGGGCCTTGTTAATCAAATATTGTATGAGGGTATTACTTCCGGCAATAAACCCGCCAAAAGAGCCTAATGCCTTGCTAAATGTGCCCATTTGAATGATCCGGTCGCTGTGGATGGAAAAGTATTCAGAGGTGCCTCGACCCTCCTTGCCCAATACACCTGTCGCGTGGGCATCGTCCAGATAAACCACGGCGTCATACTGCTTGGCCAGCGAAACGATTTCGGGCAACGGTGCGATATCCCCATCCATGCTGAAAATACCGTCGGTCACGATCCATGCCTTTTGATTCGCCGGTCTTTTGAAAAGCAGGGATTCCAATTGCTTGATGTCCTTATGGCGATAGACCCGTAATTTACCCTTGGAAAGTCGAACGCCGTCCAAAAGACTCGCATGATTGAGTCGGTCAAACAACACGAGATCGCCCTCTCCGATTAAAGTGCTCAAGGTCCCGACGTTGGCCGTGTAACCCGAGGGAAACACCACGGCAGCCTCACATAATTTCAATCGGGCGATTTCGGTCTCTAACGTTTCATAAAGGCGGCTGTTACCGGAGATTAGACGCGATGCCCCCGCGCCCACGCCCCAGGTTTGTATGGCGTCAATGGACGCTGCCATCAATTTTGGGTGGCTTGCCAGCCCCAGGTAATTATTCCCGCCAAAGGAGAGCATCTTTTTTCCGTTCTGGATGATGCTGGTATTGGCCCCGGAGTCCGTGGAGGTTAATCCGCGCAGGAGATGATTTTCAGCAAGAGAGGCAAGCGTATTTTCAAAGGGGGTTTCCCATGTGTGTGGTTTATTTTCCAATATCCTTCCTATATTGCATGCCATGAAAAGAGACGCGATCTACGGCACGATATGCCCGCTCTCGTGCCTCTTGTTGATCCTTGCCTAGCGCGGTTAAACACAAAACACGACCGCCGTTGGTGAGAATCTGGTCGCCCTCTTTTTTTGTGCCGGAATGGAAGGGGGTTACAACAGGATCATTTATTCTATCCAGTCCCAAAATTACCTCCCCTTTTTTATAAGGGCCTGGATACCCCGCAGAGGCCAGAACCACAGCAACAGCAGTCTCATTGCTCCATGCCAGTTGCAATTGATCCAGACGGTGTTCGAGGACGGCGTCCACGATATCTATCCAATCGGTTTGTAAGCGGCGAAGCACTGACTGTGCCTCGGGATCACCCAGTCGCGCGTTAAACTCCAGGACAAAGGGGCCTTCCGCAGTCAGCATCAGCCCGACATAGAGAATCCCCTGATACGGCGCCCCTTCCGCGACCAACCCTTTTAAGGTAGGTTCCACAATGGTCGCCATGATTTCTTTTTCCAGGGCAGACGTGATTGTTGGGGAAGGCGAAATCGATCCCATGCCGCCGGTATTGGGGCCGAGATCGCCATCTAAAAGTCGTTTATAATCCTGTGCCGTGAAGAAAGGGATTCCCTTGTCATGATCGGCCAGGACAAAAAAGGTGGCCTCCACGCCAGTCAGAAAACGCTCCAGGAGAATCTGCGTCCCGCCTCTTCCTTTAAATGCCGCAAGCGCGGCCTCGGCCTCGTGTACGTTCTGGGCGATGCAGACCCCTTTGCCTTCCGCGAGGCCGTCCATCTTTAACACGATCGGCATGGTCACGGTGCGAATCCGCTCGTAGGCCTCATGGAGGGGCATCACCTCGGCTTCCGGCGTCGGTATTTTATATTTCTGCATGAACCGTTTGGAGAAGGCCTTGCTGGTTTCGATTTGGGCCGCCGCAGCCGAAGGGCCAAAGATGCGCAGCTCCGCCTCACGGAACCGATCCACGATCCCCAGCGATAGGGGAAGCTCCGGCCCCACAACGGTTAAGTCAATGTGATTGTTTTTCGCAAAAAGAAACAGGGCATCTATTTGGTCTGCGGCGATAGGTACCAGTGTAGCGTGTTCGGCAATACCAGCGTTCCCTGGCGCACAGAAGAGTTTTTTGACTTTATTACTTTGCGCGATTTTATAGACGAGGGCCGCTTCCCGACCCCCGCCGCCAATAACCAGAATATTCATAAGATTACAATACCTCCCCCATTCTTTCTGTCTGTTTCTTATATCTCCCCTGATTCATGAGGCAAGAGACAGGCCCGGCAAAGCTCCGGTAAGAGACAGAAAGTAAATAGCAGACTGGGGAATCATGGCGGCTGTAAGAAAGTTTGTCAAGCGCACCGGCACTGGGCCAGCGATTCCGTAATATGAAAGAGAAAGGCAGCGTAGGGTGGGCATTGGGGGGTATTTTTGATTCGGGCAGGTTCGTACAGGGTGGTTTGATGAACTGT
>SBBA01000080.1 GCA_005239925.1 Candidatus Troglogloeales bacterium
CAAAGGCCTATTACAAAATACCTCCTTCCCTCCCTTTAACCAGGAGAGGGATTCACCCCTTTCGGCATACCTGTTCACAGGCCGGTGCCTGCCGTTTAAATCGATCCCTAGAATTGTTTTTTTTTGAAATTCCCTTTTATACATCTCTGTTTTATTCATGGTGTTCCTCCTTCTTTTGTTAATCCAGGGCACGATATAAACAGAGAAATCGATGGACAATACTACATCCACCCAACTCCGTCCCATACGGCTTGCCTGATCCTTCAGACCATCCTAAAACCCCATCTCTCCATTTCTAGAAGGCCATTCTGCAATTTTTTTACATTACGAGATCGGCCCAACGGCCAAAAACCCTCTTACCGATCTCCTGAAGCGGGGGAAGATGTTGGTTGATTTTGCCAATAATCTCTCCCGGATGCATTGACATCCCTTTCAATTCGGCGGCGAAGGTATTGGTCATCGCGAGGATTAAACCTTCCGTCATTTCCATATGAAACAACAATCCATAGGCCTTCTCTCGATACCGAAACGCTTGAACCTTCGTTAGCATGGACGAGGCCAGAGAAACGGCATCCGGAGGCAAGGGAAAGATATCCCCATGCCAGTGATAAACCATAAAAGAAGGAACCACACCTTCAAACAGGGAGTCGGTTGCGGCGTGTTCCGTTAAAGTGATCGGATGCCATCCAATCTCCTTTTTTTCTCCCTTGACGACCTGAACGCCTAACGCGGCGGCAAGCAACTGACTTCCCAGGCAGACCCCCAGGATCGGTTTGTCCTGGTAGAGCGCCCGTTCAATCAATTTGATTTCGGATGAGAGGAAAGGATATTCCCGATAATCGTAGACCCCCATCGGGCCTCCCATGATGACCAAGCCTGCCGCGTCATTTAGCCCTTTCGGCACGGCTTCTCCGAGAAAAGGACGGATATATTGCGCCATGATGCCGCGCGATACCAACGCATCCGCGATGATACCCAGCGTTTCGCATTGAACATGTTGGAGCACAAATACTTTTGACATAACGACTCTCCTAAGTTAAGACTAAAAATCGATTCATACCGATTGGATTGATAACACCGTTCATAACCTCACGATGCTCTCTATGTCCTGATATTGATTAATGTGGGTGTCTACTTCGAGTTCGAGAAGCAGCCGAGCGATTTCCGCGCCCAACAGTAAGTCGTTATGGACACCGAATATCTGGCGGCGGAGCCTCCCCCAGGCATCAATCAGAAGCGTTGTGGGCGTACCCTCCATTGCATACGCCTTCATCGTGAGTGGAATCGGATCTCCATCCGGTCCATGTGCGTCAATTCCAATCGGCAATCGAATTTGGTATTCGTGCAGGAAGGCGCGAAGCGAAGCGACCTGCATTGCCTCATGGTGCTCGAATACGGTGTGCAATCCGACAACCGTAAGCGCGGTGCCGGCAAAAGTCTCGGCGACGCGCACGGCCTGTGGAAGGCCACGCGCTACACAGCCGGGGCAAAGCATCTGAAAGGCATGGACCAGTACAACGCGCCCCCGGAGATTTTCCAGGGTCAGGGGCGTAGGCGTGTTCAGCCAGGTTGCTATCTCCCATTCGGGTGCAGGCATTGCGCTCATTAGACTCTCTATTGGTGACATCACCATTTTTTGCGTAGATAATTTTCGTGTAACGACATCAGTGGGCCCAGACCGACCAACGGGAGGGCTTGCTCGCTTCCGCACGTGGCGGATTAGAAGTCTCCCTCCTTTACATATGCATGGCTCCAAAGCGTGACCTGCAAGAGGCAGGACTTGACCCATGCGAGATACATTCTCTCGACGTCCTCCCCCGAATAGTTTCCCTTGGCTAGGAACGGCTTCAGCGTAAAGGTAATCGGGAAGATCAGCGCGAACAGATTGCGGAACGGCACAATATCGGTCGATGCGGCGTTATCCGTTTGGTTTTTCTTGGTCCGGTGGTGGCGGAGACCGATTTCGTGCTGGTAGTCGAGCCACTTCTGATCATATTCGGCAGAGGCTGTGTCCAGAATCCACTGGCCAAACCGTTTGCGAACGGCGGCAAGGTAATCACCGAGCGGCTTGCCATCGCCCTTGGCCGTAAATGAGGCCAAGAGGTGCGGGGTCGATCCGACAAAACCGTACCAGACATCCAGAATGGCGTCCACGTGGTCTTTCACGATGTCGTATGACAGGCGCAGATACCTGGTGTCGTCCTCTCCGTAGAGAACGCTTTGCTTCATCAGCTCAAAGTCCGCAAGGCTTACAGGGGACTGTGCAAGCGCAATTGTTCCATATGTGTATCCGGGAATATCGTTTTTATGCTGCATTTCCATATCCTACCCTCCTTCTAAATTTGTTGAATAGTTGAACAAAGGCCTCCTCTTCATTTTGGCCCAATCAATGTACTTAGGAATCCTAAGTACATTAGCAAATAGAGAATATTTTGTCAAGCAAATTAATAATCTGTCACCGACCAATTAAAAGTGCACTATGATGTCTTTTTGTTTTTGGATTAATTTACAGAACAAGGAGGACAAAATGGGAAGGCATTTATGGAAATTGTTTTCAGATCAGGAAGTCAAGGATGTTTTTGAAAGATACCTTTCACAGG
>SBBA01000104.1 GCA_005239925.1 Candidatus Troglogloeales bacterium
ACGGACGAGAGGGCGGCCGTTAATTTCATTGCCAGTGGGGGGACACCTGTAACCAGTCTTATTTCCGGTGGCAAGATTGTCGCCGTCCGGATGGAGCATACTTGGGTTGAGGCGTATGTGGATTATATTCCCTCACGTGGAGCAATCCATAAAAAGGGAGACACTTGGGTTCCATTGGATGCCAGTTTCAAACAACATACCTTTACCAAAGGGATTGATTTACAAACAGCAGTGCCTTTTGATGCCCAAGCCTTTCTGAATCGGTTACAATCTACGGCAACGATTGACCCAGTCACCGGCTCGGTGACCCATGTGGATGCCGCGTTTATTCAGGCTACGATGACCGATCTTCAAGCCCGTTTGAAGGCAGCGTTTCCAAATGCTACGGTAGACCAGTTGGCAGGTAAGAAAACGATCACAGCCCAGGTATTTCCTTTTCTCCCTGTAACTTTGCCGTATAAAACGGTGGTCACCGGAAGCAGGATGAGCGGCCTTGCCGATTCTATCCGTCATAAGATTACTTTTGAGGTGGCGGCCAACGCTTTCTTTGGAGCTGATTTAACGTATACCGCCACCCTGCCGGAGTTGGCGAGCAAGCGGATTAGCTTGCGTTACTCACCTGCAACGGACGCGGACAAAACGACCCTGCTTTCTTTTAAAGAGGCCACAACAGTCCCTGCCTATCTGGTGACGATGAAACCTGAACTATTGGTAGATGGGGTTGTGAAGGCCACGGGCGAGTCGATCACCATGGGTAAGGATGAGACCTTTAGCATGATATTTTCGACTCCGGGTGGATCAGGGGACCGGATTGAGAATGTTGTGACGGCGGGGGACTACATAGCCATTGGGCTTGATCTGGGGGTGGTGTCAGAAGCCGTGGTTCAGAAGAGGATAGACAACCTGACTGTCACACAGAGTCGTTTTGCTGCAGGTGATCTTGCGGCCATTTCTCTTGATGATGTGCAGGGAGAGTCGCTTACCGCGCAGGCATTGATCTACTTTTTTGAGCTTGATCTTTTCACGAGCGTCATTAAGAAGCAGCAAGGTGTGATTACAGCCCGTCTACCCTCTGAAGGGCTGATGGCCCAGCAGGTGCGGGTAGGCACTCTTTTTGGCGTTCCGGTTTCTGCCTCTGCGGATGCGCCGACTATTGATGTTGACCGAGACCTGCATGTGGTGCTGGCCAAGGATGGAGATGCTGCGAAGGTCGCCCAATATTTTCAGGTAAGCGGCCAGCTGGCCTCGGGTTTGGAGCATGGGATTTTTGAGCAGATTTACGGCGGGGAGGGGATATCGGCTGTGAAGGCTCTTTCCATTGCCAATAGCCAGGGGATTCCGATCTATCAAGTGACCGGCACGAATGTGAATACGGTTTTACCACAGTTGATCCTTTCTGCACCTGTTAAGACGGATATTGCCAACGCGGTGGCGGCAGGAAAAGTGGTGACAGTCTCTCAACGGGAAATCAGCTTTAATGGCTGGAATGGTGTGGGGTATACAGTAATTGATCCGGTAACGGGGGCAGGGGGATATATCATCAGCGGCGGTTTGGC
This sequence comes from Candidatus Troglogloeales bacterium, assembly GCA_005239925.1. Taxonomy (GTDB): domain Bacteria; phylum Nitrospirota; class Nitrospiria; order SBBL01; family SBBA01; genus SBBA01. The sequence continues at coordinate 1,557 of SBBA01000104.1, forward strand.
GGGCGGAGGACTTGTAGCGCCTGTAGACTTAACGCTACTTATAGACTTCATGGCCTGGCTGCTGAGTCCCCGTGAGGCATCGGCCGCGACGGGGGATGAGCAAGGAAATTTTGTCAGAAGAACCCGAATATTTGCGGATGACGTTTGGCACACTACTTGTGAAATATCTGTAATAATATTAGCTGCAGCGTTAATTGTCGCTATTTTGGTTACCCATTTTTTTCCCTATACTCCTGGAGCTGTTGGTTCTTGGATTGCTTTCGGAATTGCTATCGCTAATGTTCGTCGGGCTTGTTTCCATAATGCATCAATCAGAAGAGGATTTTTGTGGTACGCAGATTGGCCATACAAAAGGGCTTATTCATGAAAGCACGGTGTCCTTACCAAGCAGCCACCCAGTTTGAACAAAAAATCGTGGACTGGATATTTTGCCCGCTTTTTGCAATTAGACTAAGACGGCCCCCGCGCCTTCTCGGGCCTAAGACTGAAGTGCGATTGCTTCAGATGTGTAACCTTATTCTGTTTATAATGTCTGCTTACATCTTCTTCCACTTATGGAACAATCTTATTCCAGACATTCTATTTGTTATAAATAGTCCAGACGACGTTGTATACCATCAAACCATAACGCGCCCCCGGTACGCAGAGTGGGCTATATTGATCTTCTATATCTTTACAACGGGATTTACTTTCATCCTGTTACGAATAAAGAATTGGCCCCTCGATACCCGGCTAGCTTTCTTTTTTCCCATAGGTTGGGGTCTTGCCTTAACAGATCCAATAAGATTTTTTATGATCTCAGCTCCAGCATCAGTATGGTTAGGTGAAATAATACTTGCTGTCGTATTGGTGGGCGTGGGGGCGTTTTCTTCGCTGATATGTGTAATACGTGCAAAAAAGCTACACGAATGGTTCAAGGAAGTTCGTCAAAGCTGGGAGTTACTAAGAGAGGAATCCGGCGAAGCGGGTAAGACTGATCCACAATAGGGTGAAATATGGATTTCGATTTTAAAAAGGTGATAAGTGTTTGCGGCTTCCTAATTGCTGTGAGCAGTCCTGTGGCCTTCG
>SBBA01000051.1 GCA_005239925.1 Candidatus Troglogloeales bacterium
ATCGTTGCCTCCGGTGTAAATTCTCTGCGCGGTCCCGATCGGGCCTTTTTGCTCATCACGCACTATCAGCGGCTCTTAGACTACATTACCCCGGATCAGGTTCATGTGTTGGCCAATGGCCGGATTGTGAAATCGGGTGGGCCGAGATTGGCACGGGCACTGGAACAGAGTGGCTACACGGGGTTTGAATAGACGTTAGACTCTCTGTTGGTGACATCTACGTTTACGTTTTTTGCGTAGATAATGTTTTGTGTAACGATGTCGGTAGGCCCAGACCGACCAACGGGAGGGCTTGCTCGCTTCCGCCCGTCGGCGGATTAGTTGGTGTGTTTGTTAAAGCTATGACTACAACCGCAGCCTTTCTAAAAGAGCTTCCTCATCGAGAGACAGGTGGTGGACTCGACTCGTTACGCCAATCGGCCTTGCAATACGTATCTGACTCTGGCTTTCCGACCTACAAGGACGAATCCTGGAAATATACCCGGATAGCACCGATCCTGGAAGTTCCTTTTAAGCTGCCCCAGGCCAAAACAGATCATTGTCTATCCATCGAGGCCATTGACCGGCTTGCAGGCCGTTTTGGAGAGATACAACTTATTTTCATCAATGGGCATTTTGCGCCGGAACTTTCATCGCTTGGCCTGCTGCCTAGGGGGGTTCGTGTGACCAATATCGCCTCCATTCTTTCTGGAGGGGAAGCCTCCCCACCCTGGCCCTCCCCCACAAGGGGGGAGGGTAGAGAGGGAAAGGGCCAGTTTCTTCATGCCTTTATGGCCCTTAATACCGCCTTGACCGAGGATGGGGCATTCATTCAGATTCCGGAGAATACAATTGTCGAGCAACCGATCCACCTCGTATTCCTTTCTGATGTCGGCGAAACACCCATCATGTCGCATCCGAAGTCCATTGTGCTGGCAGGGGCAAAAAGCCGTGCAACCATTGTAGAGGTTTATACCGGCGTTCTGGATCACCTCTATTTTACCAATACAGTGACAGATATTATCCTTGATGAAGGTGCAAACATAATGCACTACAAGGTCCAGAACGAGGCCCCGCGTGCGTTTCATATTGCGCTTCTTAATGTTAGGCAGGGAAGTGGCAGCCGGTTTACCTCGCACGGAGTTGCATTGGGGGCTGCCCTTGCGCGACAAGAGGTGAATGTTGCGCTGACCGCCCCCGATGCCCAGGTTGCCTTAAACGGTCTGTATTTGCCACGGGATGGACAATACCTCGATCATCCGATCTTGGTCGATCATATTGCACCCCATTGCACCAGCCATCAGTTTTACAAAGGGATTATTGAGGGAAAAGGCCGGGGGGGGTTCTATGGCCGAGTGATCGTGCGTCCGGGTGCCATGAAAACCGATGCGAACCAGACGAACAAGAATTTAGTGCTCTCGGAATCGGCTCAGGTGGATACACGGCCCAGGCTAGAGATTTTTGCCGATGACGTAAAATGCGCCCACGGCGCAGCAGTCGGCCAGTTGGATGAGAAGGCCGTTTTCTATCTTTGTTCCCGAGGCATTCCAGAGCAAGCAGCGAGGGGGATGCTCACCTACGCCTTTGCAAACGAGATGGTCGAGCGTATTCCTTTGATACCCCTTCGATCCTATATCAAGCAAATGCTGGCGTCTCGGTTTTCAACCCATGATGTGGATTCTGTATGACTTCCGGCATCCGGCCCTTTGGACGACTTTCCTCTACTTCTGCTCCTTAGACTCTCTGTTGGTGACATCACCGTTTTTTGCGTAGATCATGTTTCGTGTAACGACATCCGCATGCCCAGACCGACCAACGGCCGGAACGCCGGCTGCGGGAGGGCTCCGTTCGCTTCCGCCCGTTGGCGAACTTACCAATTCAGTTTCCATTGCTTGATCTTGGCATACAATGTTGACGTCTTTATACCCAGATGTTTTGCAGCCTCTTCCAGGGCAGGCCCCTTTTTCTTGTACTTTAGAAAACACTCGTTCAGCACCCTTTGCATTTCATTTTCTTCTTCAGAGCAAGCGGAGTCCTTCACTTCTATATCAGAAATTTCTATGGTATCGCCGCCCCTCATCTTGACCTGGGCAACGGCCTTGCCAAGCACCCGCTGAAGCTCACGAATATTGGATGGCCACGAATAGGCCTTTAATTTTTCCACAGCGGCAGATGTTGGTTGGATTGCCTCGGACTTCAGGAAATAATGAACCAGGTCAGGAATATCTTCTTTTCTTGCACGAAGGGGTAAGACGGAAATCCTGATAAAATCGAGCCGGGAGAGCAGGTCTTGTCGAAACGCCCCCTCGTTGACGGCTTGATCCAGGTTGCGATTGGTTGCCGTAATCACCCGACAGGTAATGGGAATCTCACTGGTTCCCCCGATCCGCCGAATCTTCCGCTCTTGTAGCACACGAAGCAGCTTCGCCTGATTCTTTAAGGACAGCTCTCCAATTTCGTCTAAGAAAAGGGTGCCTCCCTGTACCGCCTCAAAGCAGCCTGCTTTTTGATCCGTTGCCATCGCATGGGACCCCTTCTCATATCCAAAAAGTTCTGACACCATCAGCTCTTCGGAAAGAACGGCACAATTAATGACCAGACAGGGGGCGCTAAATCGGGGGCTTAGCCAATGGATTGCATTGGCCGCGACCTCCTTCCCCACGCCAGTTTCTCCCAGGATCAGAACCGTTTCATCCCGTTCTGCAGCGTTTAAGATTTGTTGGTAGGTCTCAACCATTTTGGGGCTTCCCCCAACGATATTTTCCCAATAAGGCCGCTTTTCTATAAGAAGTCTTAAGCGCGACCGGCCAATCGAAATTTCTGTTTCCTCTTTGACCCCCACCGAATGAACCGACTTACCATGAATCAGCGTTGGATTGGTTTTACTCAGATGTCGTACATGAACCTGCCCTTCTCTTAATTCGAGTTCGAGATGGAACCCACTCACATAATCGTCTGTAAGCGTGAGATGGTTACTGGGGTCGTAGCCCACTTTAACAGTCTTGCCGGCTATCAAAGGATAAGACTTTTTGTGATCGGGTCCAGCCGATACGACACAGACCTGGCAAGAGTTTTTTGCATCTTCCAGTTCCCTTTTTAAGAGATGACCAAAAGGCTTTGTATATCTAATAGGTGAATTCAATATCAGTCCTTACCAGTGAATTCTCCACTGGCCTTCCACATTATGAAATTGTATCGCTACCGTGCTCTGCTCTTTTGTCAGCCGAACCAAGTTGCCTAAATTGTTTGTAAGTGAGATGATTTGCAAGGTCGCAGAAGCCGTAGTCGGCGTTCCGACCGCAGTCGGCGTTCCAACTGACTGATCCTGCTTACCCCAAACGGGCGCGGAAATGGTTATTTTGATTTTGCTGTAATTCTCAAAAAGTTCTTTAAAAAGTTGGGCGGTCTTTGGCGACATCTGCGTGTTTTTCTGGAGTGTCGCCAAATCCTTTTTTTCGTAGACCCTCTTTAAATCGTCTAATTGCAGTTTCATATCATGCAGGAGCCGTTCGGAATCCACTTGATCTGGTTTGGAAACTACGGAAGACAGACCCGGCCTCTCCACCTTTGCCACTGCTCCTCTCTCCTGTTTTTTTGGAGTGCCCCCTCCAACCTCTGGTGAGGCCTCTTTTATCCGGGGTGGGAGTGAAGCGGGTGGCACCGAGATCTTTTCTTGTATCCCAAGCTCTTTGGAAACAACCGGCGGTGCGACCTCTGCGAGAGGTGCGACCTCTACGGGTGGGGTGGGTAGCTCTTTTGGCCTATCCTGGCGAAAATATAAAACCAGTCCAAGCAGGATCATGGCAATCACAATCGGTATACGAAAAATCAAAAGGGTTTTCCGTGTACCGATTGATTTTCTGATTTGTTCCACTTCCCGTTGAAAGTCGCCCAGGGTAATACGCTCCTGGGGGTCTTTTTTCAAAAGGCTTCTGATGAGCCTTTGCAATTTTGGATGAATTGTATTGGGAAATGAAAGTGAGAACTCTTTGGCCGAATCGGCTAATTCGTGTACAATTTCGCTTTCATCCCTGCCGTAAAAATAGTTTTTGCCCGTCATCATTTGATACAGCAACATGCCCAGGGAATAGATATCGCTTTTTTCATCCACCTTTTTATCCTGTACGCGTTCCGGAGACGTATATTCAAGAACACCGAAAGGGAGCGCTTTGACAGGCTGTCCCCTATGCTTAATGGACGAAACCCCCAAGTCGGCGACCTTCACATGATTATCTTCCGGTTGAAGCAAAATGTTTCCAGGATGAATATCACAGTGTAAGATTCCCTTCTCATGCATTTTCTTGATGCCGTCGGCAATTTTTAAACCAATCGCAAGGGTCGTATCCTGGGAAAGTCTTTCTTTTCGGGTAATAAACCGCTCCAGGGTGATCCCTTCGAAATATTCCATCACCAGATAGGGGGAGCATGGATCGTCTTCTTCGATACCATAAATCGTAATGATATTCTCACTGCCTCGGAGTTTCACCATTTTCCGGGCTTCTTCTCTAAATGAGGCGCAAAGCGATGGGTCTTTTCGATGTTCTTCGTGAAGAATCTTGATGGCAACCTGGCCTTCGCCCTCGGTGTTCACCTCACCGGCCTTGTATACGGCAGCCAATCCGCCTTCACCAATTTTTTCTTGAATGAAATATTTTTTAGAAAGGATTTGATTGAGTAAGGGATCAATCCATGGCGTGGGAAGCGCCTTCGTCTCGTGTCTCATGGAGGAGAGGATACACCAATCAGTTTAGGCTGTAAACCAGATCTGCGCCGGAGGTGAGCGCTCCTTTGGCAAACAGACTACGTTTTTCGTGGAGATAATCCGCCGACGGGCGGAGGCGAACGGAGCCCTCCCGTTGGGCGGGACGCCGCCTGCGGTCGGTCTGGGCAGAATAGAGTCGTTAAATTGTCTACTCAAAAACCGTAGATGTCATCAACAAAGAGTTTAAGGCGGGTTTAAGCCCGCAACCCAAGCGTCCCGAATGCTTCTATCGGGAACTTACCCTCTCCATTCCCTCCCCCGCAAGCGGGGGAGGATGTCGCGAAGCGACAGGAGAGGGCATAGATTCCGGCTTAAAGATTGCCGGACAAAAAAAGATACACGCTAAAGCGTGTATAACGATCGAAAAGAGTCTAACTTTAATGTAACGATATCCGCATGCCCACAGCGACCAACGGAAGCTGTTGCTCGCCTCCGCCCGTCGGCGGATTAGAGGAGGTGGAATTTTTTCAGGACGGCAGCGACTTGTTCATCTCGTTGACTGAGCGTCTTCATGGATTCAATCAGGGCATGAACCTGCTGACGATTTTCGGAGAACGCCTCTTCGATTGCTTTCACCTTTGTCTCGAAGGGACGGATCATGGTACGGCGATCC
>SBBA01000209.1 GCA_005239925.1 Candidatus Troglogloeales bacterium
CCCACACAGCCATGGCATTCCCATCGGCATCAACGGCAACCTGGGGGGAGTCGGCATCTCCCGCGTTGTCCGTTTCAATGGGCGTCGCAACCCCCCAGCCTTTGAATAGAGCCTTAACGGATTTGGCCATGTCCATTGTAACGGTACAAGTTACGACTGTGCCTGTGCACCCGCCCTCCCAACTTGAAAAGACAGCCCCCGGTGTTGACGTTGCCGTTAATATCACCGATGTCCCGGCAGCAAACGAGGTGGAGCAGGTTTCACCACAATGGATACCTGCAGGGTCCGATGTGATGGCCCCATTACCGGATTTTGTGATACTTAACGTAACAGAAGGCTCCGAAACGGTTATATTCACGCTTCCTGAAACACTCCCTTCTCCATCAGAAACAGTTACTGTAATGGAATATGTTCCAACCGTTTCAGGAGCCGTATAGGTCACTTTCGAGCCTGTACCAGAAATAGCCCCGCCGTCTGTATCCCATGTGTAAGTGAGCAGATCACCATCGGGGTCCAATGCACTGACGGATATGATCGATGTCTGACCGATACTAACACTTGTGGGATTTGCAGTCGGCCCTGAAGAAATAGTCGGGGGGCGAATGGCCCTGAGCTCCACAACAACGGTGCTCTGGCTCTTTTTCCCAATATTGACATTGGATTTACCGCGATACCTTTCTATCCCCGCCGCATCTATGGCGCTCACCTGAATCTCTTTAGGCCCTGTGGCCAAGTCGCGAATTGTCGAGGTTGCTTTTTCAGAAGTAAAAACCTTTGGAGAGGTCCCTTCTCCTAAAACAGTGATGATGAACGTTTTTACGTCTGGATCTGACTTGCCGTTGGGCCAATTCATCTTCACAAGAAGCGTTCCGGTCGGGTAGATTTCTCTGGCGATGTCGCCACAACTACCCAGAAATAACATCAGGCAAAGAAGCCATCCCCACAGGTTTAACCGGCCAAAATTGTTTTTCATCAGTTAATCTTCCTATTCAGAACAGGACGGCACCAAAGCCTCCGTCATTTCCGCATGCTTTAAGCAGGAATCCCCCACCCTTCCCTCCCCCGCTTGCGGGAGAGGGTTAGGGAGAGGGGCACTGGATTCCCGATAGGACCATTCGGGAATGACCCCGTGTGTGTAAAAAACAAAGAATCAATCTACCCGTTTGCCGCACCCCTTCTATTCAAGAACAGGCGTCGGCCTTGCATCTTGGACACCATCATAAAGGACAAACCCCGCAGCCAGTCCAACGACGGCCCAAAACCACGGTTTCCTGTAAAACGAACGTTTTTTTAGTGTCAGTCTCAGAGGAGAACCTGGTTCCCCTCGCAGACTGGTATTGCCTGTCGTGTCGAATGCCTGAATATAATATTCCACTTGCCGAACGGCATTTTCTATGGGAATTAAAGCAGCATAGAGGCTCCTCTTTCCCTTCTTCATGGGGACAAAAAGAAACGCCGGTTTATTCCCAAAGCGATAATGCAGATAGACGTCCGCAACGGCCTTGTTATCCGTCACGTTAGCCTTGATGGGATCGCCCTCTTCGAGCTTACCGGGAGGCGTATGATCGATGAGCGGCGCAATAATATCATTATTCATAAAGCCAAATGGGTCTGTTTCCTCTGCCAAAAGAGGGGTGGAAACAAGGAATACACAAGAGACAATAAAGAAAATCCCTCGCCTGCCACCTGGAATGTTTCTTGCCGTCTTGCACCCAAAGGTCTTCACGAATTTCTCCAAAAGCAAAGGAGAAATCATACCACAATGGGATCAAAATTCTATCAATTGGGCGCATAAAAACCTTCTTTATTCTTCTTACGGAATGCTGCTGACCGTTTCACAATCAACCGCTGTGTCCACGCCGGGCCCTCCAGCGCATTGATCCGTGTTGGTGCCTCCATTTAAGGCATCGTTTCCAGCCTGGCCAAATAACTGATCGTTGCCTGCGTTACCGCCTAACGTATCATTTCCATTGCCACCATACAACTTGTCTGTGCCATCTCCACCCGTTGCGGTGTCGTTACCATTCATACCGTAGAGCCTGTCATTCCCGCCGCCGCCATCCAGGGTGTCCTGACCATTGCCACCGTTTGCCAGATCATTCCCGTCCCCTCCAAACAGAGCGTCATTGCCATTCTGCCCATAGAGCTTGTCGTTACCATTTCCGCCGACCAGGCAGTCGTTACCCCCTTGGCCGTAAATCGTATCATTTCCACCGAGGCCCCGAATCAGATCGTTTGCGGGCGTGCCATTCAATATATTGTTTCCTGCTGTTCCTGTAATTGTATTGGTTGTTGGCAGCAAGGGGCATTCGTCCACCGTATCAGGAATTCCATCGCTATCGGTGTCTAGCGGTGGTAAGGCAGTAAAAGTAGCCGTAACGGTAGTGTCGGCTGTAAGGGTCACCGCGCAGGTTCCCGTCCCTGAGCAGCCCCCACCGCTCCAGCCGGTAAAGCTCGATCCGGTAGCCGGCGCTGCTGTTAGCGTTACCACTGTTCCACTTGGATATGCCTCGGAGCAATCTGTTCCACAGTTAATGCCTGCAGGACTGGAGGTCACAGTGCCGCTGCCACTTCCTGTTTTTGTCACTGTGATCGTTTGCATCGATGTGGAGGTGCTAACTTTTACAACAAAGGCATCATAAGGTATTACAAGGCCGCCACCGTTGTGAGTCAGGTCCGGTCCCACGGTCACCGGGAAGGTGCCGGCAGAACCTGTCCACCCCGTAACATAGGCCGCGCCCGTTATATCAACGGCAATACCCAGGCCTAAATCCTCGTACATCCCACCAATATAGCCGGCATAGTCTAACTCGGTGCCATTTGGCTTGACCTTGGCCACAAAGGCGTCATATACACCATTAAAAGTCAGGTCCGGTCCTACCGTTACCGGAAATGTAGCCTCAGTAGAAACGGTGTACCCCGTAACATAGGCCGCGCTCGTTGCGTCAACGGCAATACCAAAGCCAGAAGTACCGCCTTCCCCACCGATATAGCCGGCATAGTCTAACCCTGTGCCATCCGGCTTGACCTTGGCCACAAAGGCATCAGAAGAACCAATGCCACTATTGAAAGTCAGATCGGGTCCCACTGTTACTGGAAATGTGGCCTCCGTAGAGGCGGTATCCCCCGTAACATAGGCTGCGCCCGTTGTATCAACGGCAATACCATAACCGGTATCAACCCCATCTCCACCGATGTAGCCGGCATAGTCTAACCCTGTGCCATCTGGCTTGACCTTGGCTACAAAGGCATCATTAACACCGTTGAAAGTCAGATCCGGTCCCACGGTCACCGGAAATGGGGACGTGGTCATCCCTGTAATATAGGCAGAGCCAACGCTATCAACGGCAATACCGTAGCCAATAGAATCGGTCTCTCCCTCTCCATCGATATAGCCGGCATAGTCTAACCCTGTACCGTCCGACTTTACCTTTGCCACAAAGGCATCGTTGAGGCCGCCGTTGAAAGTGACGTCCGGTCCTACCGTTACCGGAAATGTGGTCTCAGTAGAATAGGTGTAACCTGTAATATAGGCTGCGCCCATTGCATCAACGGCAATCCCGTGGCTGAAATCCCTTTCATCTCCACCAATATAGCCTGCATAGTCCAGCCCCGTACCCGCTGGGTTAACCTTGGCCACAAATGCATCATAAGGTAAAATGCCGCCGCCGTTGTGAGTCAGGTCCGGTCCTACTGTCACCGGAAAGGTCGCCTCAGTAGAAAAGGTATATCCTGTAACATAGGCCGCGCCTGTTGCATCAACGGCAATACCGCGGCCAAAAGAACCGCCATCTCCCTCGATATAGCCAGCATAGACTAACCCCGTGCCATCCGGCTTGACCTTGGCCACAAAGGCACTGGAAATGCTATAGGTGAGGGTCACATCTGGTCCCACTGTTATCGGAAAGGTAGTCTCACTAGAAGAGGTATCTCCTGTAACATAGGCCGCACCTGTTGCATCAACGGCAATATCGACCCCAAAATCCTCGCCAATTCCACCAATATACCCGGCATAGAGAAATACCACAGGGTCTAACACCAGTGGACGAGTACGATCATAATCTCCTACGTTAAAACCGTATGGAACCGATTCGATCTCGCCGCCTTTTCTTTCGACCGACTCCAAACGATAAGACGACTGAACCTCGACCTCCTTTCCATCAATCACCTGATAAACGTATGGCTTGTCCTCTCCAAAATTACCGACAGGCGTTGCAATCTCTAATTGCCCCCCTGCATTGAGCTGAACCGTTTTTGCTCCACGGTAGGCCAATCGGATCGTTTTCGGATCAGCCCCCGGATGTACCACAAACTCATATTTGAGCCGTGCCCCAGCTCCGGCATAGATCAGGTCAATCCCGGGCCAAAGGTTGGAATAAACCAGCCGGCTGTAGGTAGGTAGTCCCGTCTTCCATTGGTCGGGAGACCCCTTAAAATAGCTGATGACCGCTGGAAGCGGCGATTCCGCGGCCAGCGTGGCCTTCGGATTGGCCCCGATAAAATCCAGATTAACGGCCCATCGCTTTCGATCTACCATTGGTTCTGGTTCACCCTTTGCCCCTTTTGCAAGATGAGAGGGAAGCAATGAAACCGGTTCCGCCTTTGCCACATTTTCTTTGACGGGTTTTAATTCCGTCTTCGAGGTTTCGGGCCCGGTTAAGGTAAAGGTGATTCCTTTGGGTGTAAAGTAGACGGCGGCATTCTGTCCCTGGAGATAGTAGGCGACCTGAGGATCAACCTGACCTTTATTCTTGATAAAATAAAGCGGGAGCTTAGCAAAAAGCGATTGTACCTCCGCTGCTTTTTCGGTCTTTTCCTTGACCTCCACAAGGTCGGCATACCCTTTTACGGGTAAGGTGATAAAAAGCGCGCCCAGAATCAGCGCTGCAATAATGGATCGTTCTTTTTTATTGATTGGATTTGTGTTCATGGTGTGTTTCCTCCTTTTTTAAAAAATCGGCAATCCCCATGTTGCCGTCCCTTTTCTATTCCCCAGCTAACCTCCCTTTACTCAATTTTCAGAGGTGAAGGCGCGAGCGCCTGCGCAGGCGCTTGTACGGGCACTTGCACAGGCGTTTTGGGAGGTTCTGGTCTTGGCGTGATGTTCGTCGGTGTCGGCCCAGAGAATAATTCTTTACGACTGTTAAAAATAAACTGATAGGGATCATCCGCCTTTTTGACTCGATTCATAAACTCCAACAAATGTACACGAGAGCTGTGTAAGTAATAGGCGGTAATCCCTACCCGTTGGCTCTCCAGCTTGATAAGATTGCCATACTTGTCGATGTTCCCCTTGGTGTAGGGATAGGCCAGTTCAATATATTTTTGAAACTTGGTTTCTTCAGCGTAGTTATCGGCCGATTGGTCAAAAGGCCCATCAAAATAATCGTTGCGTGTCCCGTGGGAGCGACTGGTTGAAACAAGAATCTTGCGGTTGCCATGAGCCTTGTCAACCCAGAAGGCAAAGCCACTGATCTGACCCAGAAGCAGATCCTCTGTAAGCGGTTGGAGATCATCCGGCACGGGCGCCTCTTCGTTGAGCGCCCAAAAGAAATAGTTCCTCGTGGTATTAAAAAGCAGGAAGAACTGAAACCCCGATTCATCAAAGGTCCGCTGCACAAACGCCTCGTCACTCGCCAGCGGAAACAGCCGGGGAGGGTCTTGCGCGATCTGATTGAGTCTAAAAACAACGCTCCGTTCTTTATAGGTCACCTGGTAGGTAAAGTGACCGGTTTTTTTGATGGTGACACCTTCACCGGGTCCGTACATCTTGTGCTTGGTAAATCGGGAGTAGCTCTCGCCTGGAAAATCGGTAAATTCAAAATAAGCAAATGACAAAACACCCTCATCGCTTTGCCATATCGGCAGACGCATATTGCCCCACACCTGTCGATGATTGGCATACAGGACAAAATAATAGTAATTTTCCGTAGGGTAGACGACAACGTCCGCGGGCAACTGGGAAAAGATATGCCAAAAGACCGCATCAACGTTTTCAAGGTCAACCGTGGGGGATCGCATCCCCTCAATCCATTTCTGATTTCGAAAGAGGTAGGAGTCGGGGAAGGGGTCTGAAAGGGCCACCGATGTTGCCGAAGGGACAGCCGGTGGCTCAGTGGTGGCGATTGCTTGAGGCGTAACAGGGTTGTTTTCCGCAAAGAGATTCGCGGGAAAACTAAGAAAAAACGGTATCAGTGCAAAAAGGACAACGATCAGACGCACAGATCGATTTTCTGTTTGCCTCTTCGTCATTGTTGAGTGCTCTTTCACGCGACTATCTGTGTAAAGTTGTATTGACATCATTTTGAAATCTCCTTTCTTCCTCTTTGTTAAAGAGGGGCGTATCTTCCTTTTCAAAAGGGAAGTGGGGAGGGACACTCATATAGGATCATCCTATCTGGTTTCCCATCCCCTCCTGATCCCTCCCTCTTTCTTTATTTAAACCCTTGTGACCCTAAGACCGAGGGCACGCTGCCTGTGGGTGAGGTTAGCCCCAGTGTCGGTGGCGGCGGTGTCTGGGTGATATCCCGGTCATGCGAAGTATTCATGTTATGAGTGGTAACCATGTTGTGAAAGGTACGCATCTCATGGCTCGTTGTCCGTTCGTGTCCCGTTGCAACGTCAGTCGTTTGCCTAAAGTGAGAGGTCACCCCATCGTGAGAGGTACCATCATGTGTCGACGGTGGCGGCGTAATCTGAGAGGTACTCATATAGTGGGAACTTCTTACCTCATGAGAGGTTATAATATTACGAGATGTTCCTAAGTTGTGAGAGGTAGCCGGATTATGAGAGGTGACCGTTTGGTGAGAATTAGTCGTATTATGAGAGTTTCTCATGTCGTGTGTGCTGATTATATCGTGAGAGGTTACGCCATCGTGTGTTTGACCGGGACTGGCAGGCAAGACGTGCGAGCTGGTACTTACAGCCAAATTGTGAGTGCTCAGACCATCGTGGGATGTCGCCATATCATGAGAATTAGGGTGGTTGTGGCTAGAAATCAGATCATGAGTCACCTTCAAAGCGTGTGAGGTGGTTATGTTGTGGCTGGTATTGGGGTCATGTGTCGGTGGCAGAGAATCGATATGGGTTGTCTGCATATTGTGAGTTATCATATTGTGAGAAGATTCAGTGCTGTTGTGGCTAGAAATCAGATCATGCGTTACCTTCAAAGCGTGTGAGGTGGTTATGTTGTGGCTGGTTTGGGGATCATGCGTGAGTGGCAGAAAATCAATATGGGTTGTCTCCTTGTTATGGCTGGTTACAGGGTCATGTGTTGGCGGTATAATACTTTCCACTACATTCTTTACGGTGTAAACCGCCGTCACATCCAGCTCAATACGGGTTGGCACAGTAACGACAACAAAGCCCGTGAAAAATGGCTCACTCGGGACAAACACGACGCCCAGTCCGAATATAAGCTCCTTGATATTCTGGCAGTCCACCTCAAGACCTCCATTAGGGCCTAAGACCTCCGAGATCGGAGTCCCTACCAGCCCTGGAAGCTTGCCTTGCGGGTTGGCAATGAGGGCCTTCTTTTTGAATTGCGTATTGGTATGGTAGGGGTTGTGGATGTTGACCGCCGTCAGGTAAGTGCCCGGCACAAAAGGCGAGCCTACCGGTGGTACTTGTGGGTTAGTATCATGTGGAATCGTTCCACACAGGAACTTGGCCGAATACACTCTACCGGCCCCCCTGATCCCTTTTCCCACAATGGTGTCCACATCCAGGTGTACTCCTACCCCTGCATCCTCATCTATGGGTATCGGTATGGGCTTGGCTCTGACCGTGTCCGCCAAGGTAAGAAAACCGATCAATACGACAACAAGTAGCTTCTTCATCTTCATTATTTTCATTGGTGTTCCTCCCCTCTTAAAAAGAAAGATGTCATTCACTTCTAAAAAATCATTTGCCGCCGATGAGCCAATCCGTAACGGATAAAGCAAAACGAAGAAGCGGCACATAAGTAGAAAGGGGCCGGGGTTTGCTAAAAACAGCCGGCCCCTTCCCTAACCTCACGGATTGGACCCCGCAGCTCCGGTAATTCCGGTAGCTCCTGTCGGTCCAATAGGCCCACTGAACGTCGTGTCATGAGAGATCGTCAGGTAATGATATGGCATGACCACATTCTTTAAGGTGTAAACCCCCGTCACATCCAGTTCACGGGTCGGCGGCGCGGTCACAACAACAAAGCCTGTGAAAAACGGCTCGCTTGGAACGAATACTGTTCCGCCACCAAATAGGAGATCCTTGATATTCTGGCAGTCCACCTCAAGACCTCCATTGGGGCCTAAGACCTCCGAAACCGGTATCCCTACCAGCCCTGGAAGCTTGCCTTGCGGGTTGGCAATGAGGGCTTTCTTTCTGAATTGCGTATTGGTATGGTAGGGGTTGTGGATGTTGACTCCCGTCAGGTAGGTGCCCGGCACAAGGGGTGAGCCTACCGGAGGTAGTTGCGGATTGCTCAGGTCATGTGGAATGGTTCCACACAGGAACTTAGCCGAATACACTCTACCGGCCCCCTGAATCCTTTTTCCTACAATAACATCTATATCCAGGCTTACCCCAACCCCTGCGCCCTGAGCGCTCACCGCACTCACCAGGGTAACAAAAACGATAGACACAACGAGACGTGACACACCGGTGATGGCCCCTAAAAACATCTTTTTAAAATCAATTTTCTGTGTTGAATTTTTATTCATGGTTTCCCCTTTCCTAAAAAATCGGCAACCCCATGTTGCCGTCCACAATTCTAATAAGCGAATTTCGTGCCACACATAAAATGTGAATTAAAACAATTCGTTACGATTTTATCCCCCATCGTTTTCTATAGAATTTCTAGAAATTTCTAAGAATTCTCACGCGTTGGAGGATGAAACGAAGATGTGCTGCTGGGAGAAAGGGGAGAACACCGGGCCTTATTTGGCATAAGGCTAAAAAGACCTCTGCAAATTCTATTTTTTAGAAAATGGGGGGTTAGACTCTCTGTTGGTGACATCTACTTTTTTGCGTAGATAATTTTTCGTGTAACCGTATCCGCAAGCCCACAGCGACCAACGGGAGCTGTCTATTCGCTTCCGCCCGTGGCGGATTAGATTTCTCACGCCTCAAAACCTTATCCCCCTGGGCCTCTAAGGTTGACACGTTCGCACTGATTGCATTCATAAACGGGGAAGACACATGCCATCCGCTATTTCACAGGTTATTCTCTGAACCGCCAAAATTAATGACAACCCCGTTGGTTGTAGCGGAAGGGCATGGCTGGTTTCTGAAACGGTATGATCAAACAAGTGCCCTGCAAGTTTCTCTATAACAGGAATTTCGTTGCATTCGACAGCTTCAATCGCTGTTCTTGGCAGAGTGAGTATTTACATCTAAAACAATCTGGATACACCCAATTGCATCACAAAATCGGGGGCATCCCGCGCCAGTCCCTCACCAACAGAAAAACTGATCTTGCGCCCATTTTTTAGCGAATACGTAATCCCGGCCCCAAGTTGAGCCACGTTGAGGAGCGTTCCCACTTGATGCCGGCCGGAAACTTTTGTCTTTAGCGTTACCCTTTCCTCAAACGAAAGACTAAGTGAAATCTGTGCACTGATGGCATACGCCGTTCCTAAGGTCAACTCGATGGTGTCTCCGGGGTCAATCCGAACGTCATTGATGTTCCGGGGAATATTATAGGTATATCCCAGGCCGCCAAATAGTACAGCAGGGTCACTGGTTTTCACCATCGTCATATGTCCTCGAAGACCGTAAAAACCGGTGCCTGAAGAGAGTCCGGCCTTTGGGCCTTCTCCAGTCCGGGTCTTTACCCGCAGGCCGAAAAGAAGATGGGGCCGCGTCTCGTTCTCATGCAGAATCTGATAGAGGCCGGCCATCTCAAGATCGCCTATGCCGGTATCGGAATCCGTTTTCTCTGCCCCATCAGAAGAAATACGCCGATCCGTCTGATACCGCCCCGGCACAACCAACTCGCCCTGAACATCTTTAAGCAACCCATATCGTAGCGTGAGAGAGGGAATCAGAATATCCCGTTGCACCTGTTCCGAAAGGATCACCCCAACAACGAGGACAGGGAGAACAGAGAAGCCATTGATCGTAATGTTGTCGCGTGAAAAGTGCCCATAGGTGAGGGCCGAGGTCATCTCGATCTTTTTTACAGGCAACAGCACCCCTTTTTCCACAAGACCCAACGGGCTTTCCCGACCCTCCTCCAGGGTCTGTGCAAAGGCAGTTTGAGTAAGGACAAACAAAAGAAGGCACAGGCTGATGCAGCGCCTGGACAGAAACGGCTTAGGGCATCCGACGGGTAATATCATCAAAGGCTATCCTAAAAACAGGTGGAGGAAGTTGTGTATCCATGAAGATCACTTCCTCCGGAGCAATCTGTAATGGGTATGACTGAGGGGTTTGCCCCGTTTTTTCCACGACAAGCCCAATCGGCCCCGTCCAGACTTGAATAAAACGCGCGAGAGGTAATGTGATATTACCGGCGACAGGATCGGCCAGAAAAACCCTTTCTTTCTCCATTCCTCTAAACACCACAAAATGATCGAAATGGATCTTGACCGGTATCAATACCGGCTTTTGGAGTGCGATCAGTTCCTCAAAATCCATACGGTATCCTTGAACCTGATATCCTCGGTTCTGTGTAAATCTTTTGAGGTCCAGAAGAGAAAATCCCTCCTGCTCTTTGATCTTATAGAGATCGCCTGTTTGTAAGATAAAGTGGATAATTTCTTCTTCCGTCACGTCGTCGCCAAAATAGTAGTTTAGCAGCATGGCAAGAGCGGCGGCCCCACAGCTGTAGTCCAGCCTTTGGAAAATGACGTTTCGTCTTTTAATCTCGTTTAAGCTCTGCACCGGAACCCGCATCCGTGCGCCTCCCACGTCCAGTGCAATGACACCCATTTTCTCAACGTCGTTCTGCCGGGCCGTTTTTCCTTTACCTGTTGGTGTCGTCTCTCCGGTGACATGGGGAATCTCCTCCGAATGGACGGAGGGCCGTATCCAGAAAGACCCCATCAGGATGAGGGAAAATAGGATAAGAAATTTTTTCATCAGTGAGTAACCTTTTCATCCTATCATAGTGGTAAATTGTTAATATACTAGAACTCGGGCAGAGGATGGGTGAACGTATTGGTCTGCGTCAATTGCACATTATTGGAATCAATATTCACATTCATGTTAAGAAGCAGGTAGATGTTGCTATTCACCGCATTGATGCTGATGAGGGACTGAAGATTTTCCTGGGCATGACCCTGAAGGGTGAGCGATCCAATTGAATCGGGCAGGGGGGACTGTTGCCATGTTAAATCCCCATCCAGTTTTACCCCACCCGATTCAAAAGAGAACTTCATGTACTCACCAGCAGGGGAGATGGGAGAAACCCCCTTTGCCGTAACCCGACCTAATGCTTCATCCGTAAGGGAATCCTTGGCAAGGGATGAAACCGGCATGAGGATGAAAAGGGTAACGACCCAGACCCAATAGGGTCTCCCATTTCTTTTTGTCTGTTGGCTTTTCATTGTATCTCCG
>SBBA01000162.1 GCA_005239925.1 Candidatus Troglogloeales bacterium
CCGGTTAAGATCGGAACGGCGGCATTCTTTAAGACATGGCCAAAAAGCACCGCCGGCTCGGACAACCCCTTGGCCCGCGCCGTGCGGACATAATCCTTTTCCATCTCTTCCAGAAAGAGCGTCCGATACCATCGGGTACCGCTGCCAATGCCGGCCAACAGGCCCACCACCACCGGCAGGATCAAAAACTTGATGCTATTGATCCCTTCTCCAAAACCCGAAATCGGTACCAGCCGAAGCAGCTTGGAAAACAAAAACTGGCCGCCAATAATATAGAACAGGGCCGAGATCGACATGAACGCTACGGCAAGGATTACACCCCAATAGTCAATATAGGTGGCCCGAAAAAAAGCCAGGATCATCGCTACGGTGATATTGATCAGGATACCCACAATCAGCTCCGGTACCGCAATCGCCAGCGACGGCCCCATCCGCTGCCTGATATCGCGACCGATAGGACGTCCATCATCGGCATGTCCAAATTCAAACAGAAAAAGGGAGACCGACTTTTCAAAAAAAATCGTATTCGTGAATTTAGCTGTACCCTTCTCCTCTGAATGAAAGAGCAGCGGCTTATCATAGCCGTGTGTTTTTTTCCATTGCGCAATGGCCTCAGGCGTCACCCGTTTTACCCCCAAATGGAGACGGGCCATATCATCGGGAGTATTCACCACAAAAAAGAGCGTAAACGTGAGCAGGTTAATCCCGATGAGGATGGGGACGGCATACAGAAGGCGTCGAAGCAGATAAACAGTCATGGTGTCTCGGGAGCAGAGGGCGTCGCCGTCATTGTCTCCGGAAGGGGTTCTTTGGGCAGGATCAAAACCAAAACCTCCTCTAACTTTGAAAAGGGAACCTCCGGGGTTACCGTCACCTTCATGAAAAAATCATCCTCCGGAATCTCTATTTTTTTGATTCGGCCTATTTGAAGCCCCTTGGAAAAACTTCCTTCCAATCCCGACGTAATCAGAACATCCCCCTTATTGATCTTGGCTACGGGAGGCAGATACTTCATTTGTGCCTTTCCCTGACCCATTCCGTGCAACATCCCCTCTTCGCGTGTTCGCTGCACCATGGCCGCAATGGCGCTCTTAGTATCCGTGATGAGCAAGACCTGGGCATGACGCGGAAAGGTGGTAATAACCCTCCCCACAACCCCTCTTGGCGTAATAACCCCACTGTTCACTTCGACACCATCCAATCTACCTCTGTTAATCATTAAGGTGTCCGCCCACGAACCCGCACGTCCTCCAATGACCTCGGCCGGGATAAAATTCAAGGGGGAGGTCTGCTTAAATGCCAGCAGACGATTTAAGCGTTTTATCCGGGCATCGGTTTCCCGCAGCCGGTTGATTTCGCCATGAAGCCGGTCAATCTCTTTTTTTAAAAGTGCGTTTTCATCATGAAGACCGACGAGAAAGAAATAACGGGTAAAAATACCGCCGATGCCTTTGGCCACCGTATGCATTCCTTCTTGGGCCGAATAGACCACACCACCCGCCCATTCTTCAAGCCACTTTAGAGGTACTTTATAAAGGTTGGTCAGAACAAGAAAGATCAGAAACGCCGCTGGTAGAAGAATCACCAGGAAGCGTTTATAGAGGTTCACATGCCGTATCATGATTTATAGGTGGGGCATGACTGAACCCCTAATGGATATTATCTGCCGCCCCATTCAGAGGCAATCGATATCTTCCTTAATAAATCCAAATCTTCCAGTACCTTTCCCGTTCCGTTTACGACTGTACTCAAAGGATCATCCACAAGAATTATTGGAAGATCGGTCTCTTCACGAAGCCGCACGTCCATGCCCCGCAACATTGATCCGCCTCCGGTGAGAACAATCCCTCTATCCAGAATGTCTCCCGCCAATTCCGGCGGTGTGTTTTCCAAGGCCACCTTGATGGTATTCACAATCGCGGAGATTGGCTCCAGCAGCGCTTCCCGAACCTCAATATCGTCAATGACCAGCGTCTTGGGAACGCCGGAGATAAAATCCCGTCCCTTAATCATCATGGTCTTGCGCTCTTCCATCGGATAAGCCGAACCGATTTCAAACTTGATGCGTTCCGCCATATGATCGCCAATCAGCAGGTTATGCCTCCGTTTCACATAATTGACAATCGCCTCGTCCATTTTATCGCCGGCCACCTTCACTGATTTAGAATAGACAATCCCAGCAAGCGAGATTACGGCCACATCGGTGGTCCCGCCGCCGATATCCACCACCATGTTGCCGGAAGGCTCTGAGATCGGGAGACCCGCACCAATAGCCGCAGCCATCGGTTCTTCGATGAGATAAACCTCACGTGCTCCGGCCATTTCCGCGGAGTCTCGCACCGCGCGTTGCTCGACCTGTGTAATCCGGGAGGGAACACAAATCGATACGCGGGGCCGCACAAAGGCGTTACGATGGTGAGCCTTCTTCAGAAAGTGAGACAGCATCTTCTCCGCGATTTCAAAGTCGGCAATCACGCCGTCCCGCATGGGGCGTATGGCTACAATGTTCTCCGGGGTTCGACCGAGCATTCGTTTGGCCTCTTTTCCAATCGCCACTACCCGGCCCGTTTTTCTTTCTACGGCAACCACTGAGGGTTCGTTGATGATTGTTCCTTCACCCTTCATAAAGACCAGTGTATTGGCCGTTCCTAAATCAATGGCCAAGTCCCTCGAAAACCAACCCAATATGGTATCTGCCAATCCCATGTTTTCCCTTTCTCTCTAACTCTCTGAGCTGCCTTTAAGTCGTATTTCCTGCGCTATGATGGATATTCTCTCCCTTGCTTTGTTGATCGAGTACACATGTTTTTGCTAGTTCATCCCCCAACCGAATGCCCTTGGGGTTGCCAATCATTAGAAAAGATTCGAATCCAATAATTCCGATTGCGATGATCCAGCCGACAAAGGGAATATGATAAAGGAGGTAGGCTAGCGTCAGTGGAAGATTTCGAAGAATGGATTCCCGAAAAGAAACCGATTTTTGATTTTCCCGAATCAAAACCTTCAGTCCGATGAATCGTTTCCCCAGGCTGCCTCCAACCAAACCGTCTGCAATTGATAAATAGGCCATTCCAAACAGAAAACTGACACGAAGTGGTATTTCATATAGGGCGGCTACCACCAGAAAATCGAGAGATTTGGCAATAAACCGGTTTAAGAGGTCGGCTTTGCTGGGATAGGTCCATGATGATTCAATGCGTTCGCTCTGTTCAATAAACATAGTGCCCCGTATCATAGACAAAACAAGGGTCCGGTATCAACATAAACTTTTAGGTATTCCTTGCCGCTCCATAACATTGTTTAGGACACCTCTAAAAACCTACTGCGCGAACCTTATGCTCGCGTTGCACGGGCGTGACGACGCCTGCGGTGCTTGGAATCCTCATGTATATTGCAACCATTGCGATTTTTGTGCGTAGTAATCCTTGCATTTGAGCGCTCACTACGGTTTTTAGAGGTGCCCTTCAGGCTATTCTTTCCACAACCTTGATCTTTTATCATTTTTCTTCTTGACTTTCTTAAATGGTTCGTTCAAACTGCACGGGGTTGGTTCTTGTTTTATCCTGCGAGAGGGGTAGGATGTAAGTTTGAATCGTGGGATTAAGGCCAACAGTCTCCTTAACCGACTATGAGGAGTTTGGGTGTATTCTAGCTATTTGTTTCAAAAAAGAAGTCCATCTTCGTTGTCTTGGCAACGGGGATGGACTTTTTTGTTTTTGAAGAAAAGAGAGGCCGAGGACTATCAAAAGAATTGGGACGCTTACACTGACCGTGACCCTGATGAAAACCAGATCGAATCATTCACATGGAGAACCACAATGCAGATATCGAGAATACCGAAAAAACAGTGGGACTTGATGGCAAAAATCTCTCTCTGGGCTTCTGGCCTAGCATTGATTGTCGTTGGAATGGATCTGCTCAGGCTATTGTGGTGAGTTTTAGAAAAATCAAGAGGGTACTTCTAAAACCTACTGCGCGGCCAACGGCTGCGTTGCGCGGGCGTAACGACGCCTGCGGTACTCGAAATCCTCATGTACACTGCGACCATTACGTTTTCTGTGCGTAGTAGCCTTTGCATTTGAGCCGGAAATGGCAAGCTTTTAGAGGTGTCCAAGAGAAAAGCAGGGTAGGTATATTTTTCTACTTTTTTAGTTTATGGTATCATAGTGGGGTATGTAGGATATCCGCTATGGCCATGACAAAAATACGAAAACTTAATTTATTACTTATAGTTTTATTAATCCTTGTAGCGGCGATTCGCTATTTTGACCTTAACGCGGCACTGGCTCCGGAACAATTTAAAAACACGGTGGCCGAAATGGGGTATTGGGGGCCGCTGCTTTATGTTCTGGTTTTTGCCGTTGCCCCTTCCCTTTTTATCCCCGGGCTGCCCCTTACTATTGCGGGGGGGCTTGCTTTTGGGCCGGTCTGGGGGGTGGTTTGGGCCTCGATTGGCTCCACCATCGGCGCGAGCATTGCCTTCCTTATCGCGCGCTATTTTGCCCGTGATGCCGTTTTTGCCACACTGGGAGGGCTGTGGGCCACTGTTGATGAGGGGGTCTGTAAACGGGGATGGTTTTATGTCGCCTTAACACGCCTCGTTCCGCTTTTGCCATTTAATCTTCTTAATTATGCCTTCGGACTGACGCAAATCCGTTTTCTGACCTACGTCTTTGTCTCCTGGATATTCATGCTACCGGGAACGGCTGCCTATGTCATGACATCCGGCTCCCTGATGGATATTCTTGTTGGAAAGGCATCACCAATGTTCTTGGTCGGTCTTGCCCTCTTTGCCGTTGTTTTTGCTATTTCCTTAGGATTCCGGTATAAAAGCCAATCTTTACAGGAGAAAGATGAATAACACCACCCAGGCGCTCAACGATTTCGCCATCCTTTATAAACCTGCCCTTTACTCTTTTCATCAAGACAGGCTCTTTTTTTTTATTGATCCCGAGGCCCCTAACTGGATTGCTACGGACTCACGCGGCGAGTCGCTTCTTAACCTGATTGATGGACAACGCAGCCTTGGCGAAATTCGCCGCCTTTACACCACCTTGCATCACCTCGACCTTGGAAAGGGATGGCGGGATGTTCAATCGTTTATCCGCGAAGGTATTCGCAAGGGCATCCTGTCGGAGAAGCCAATCGTCTATCCCCCCTACAAGGGTAGGGCCGATCATTTGAAACTTACACATCTCAGAGAGTTCTGGGTTCATCTTCTGGATACCTGCAACCTTTCTTGTACGCACTGCCTGGTCTCTTCGCACCCCCAGGGGGATAAGGGATTAGATACCCGCTTTTACCTGCGATTGATTGACGAAGCGTTTGATTTGGGGGCGCGACGGTTTTATTTTACCGGCGGGGAGCCGTTTGTACGCTCGGATATCTTTCAATTAATTCGGCATATCACAGAGGAAAAACAGGCCGAGTTGATTATTTTGACCAACGCTACGCTCTTTGAAGGGGAACGGTTGAACGAACTCAAATCGCTGAATCGGGAACGTCTGAAATTTCAGGTGAGTCTCGATGGCACCTGTGCCGAGGTCAATGACCCGATTCGGGGCCGGGGTGTTTTTCAGAAGGCCTCCGAGGGTCTCATCCGGTTAAACCAGTTGAAATTTGAGACCTCTCTCACCGCAGTGGTGACCCGTGCCAACTTAAAAGACCTGGAGGCCTTTCCAAGGCTGGCATCGAAATTGGGCGCGCAATCAATTCATTTAATGTGGCCCCACCACCGAGGCCGGATTCTTGATGAGGCCGCCAATTCCTTCCCGGAGATGGGCGAACTGCTGATCCTTTTCCGAAAGGTTGCGACGTTGTCCGATCAGCTTGGGGTTGTGTTTGATAATGCCGGTTCACTCTTGCGACGTGTCAATGGTCAACCCGGCGTTAAATACGATCTGGGTAACTTCTGTTGGGAGACCCTTTGCGTGAATCAGGATGGACAGGTTTATCCCTCCGCCGCCTTGGTGGGGATTCCGGAGTTATCGCTGGGTGACGCCCGTACAACACCCCTTCAGACCCTCTGGCGTGAAAGCCCCGTAGCAAGTCTCTTTCGAGAGGCCACCGTGGCTAAAAACAGCGCCCTTTCGGATAATCCGTTTCGGTACCTTACTGGCGGCGGCGATATGGAGCATATCTACGTCTGTAGGGGCGCACGGGGTGCGCCCTTTGAGCTGACTGCGAGCGACCTCACGGCCTCCGATCCGTATCACCCGCTTTATGTCGAAATGATTCAGGACACCATGACGATGCTAGCAATGAAGAAGCGGTCGGAATGGAACAACCAGTCCGGGTTTAATCCCCCCCCCATTTATCATGCGATGGGGGACGACGCGATCACCTGCAGCGAGGATGCCGCCGATTGGCTCTCCGAACAGGGAAACCAACCCGTTCGGCTGCTGCATACCAATTGTGTTCTTTCGTTTGATGTCGAAAAGCCGTACCGAATTGTTCAGAATTTTTATGGCAGGGCTGCGGCTAACCCCCAAAAGGAACTTTGCTGTCCGGTGCGATATGATGACACCGAAATCGGTCATATCCCGAAAGAGGTAATTGATCGGTTCTACGGCTGCGGCTCACCGATATCAATGGCAGCTGTCCGTCCCGGGGAGACCGTGCTTGATTTGGGCTCTGGCGCGGGAGTTGACTGCTTTATCGCGGCCAAAAAGGTGGGTGCATCGGGCAAGGTGATCGGCATTGATATGACCGATCCGATGCTGGAAGTGGCCAACCGGTTTAAGCCGGACGTTGCCGCAGCCCTGGGGATAGACGTGGTGGAATTTCGCAAGGGGTATCTGGAGCATATTCCCGTCCCGGATCAAACCGTGGACCTGGTAACTTCCAATTGTGTGATCAATCTCTCGCCGGATAAGGGCAAGGTCTTTTCAGAAATCTGGCGAATTTTAAAGGACAATGGTCGAATGGTCGTGGCCGATATTGTGTCCGATCGGCCGGTTCCGCTCCATTTGCAGGCGCATCCCCTGTTATGGGGGGAGTGTATTTCCGGGGCCTTATCGGAAGAGGCGTTTATGGCCGGCCTGGAACGAGCCGGTTTCTATGGCATCTCCCTCCTGAAAAAAACATTCTGGAAAGAGGTCGAAGGGACTCCTTTTTATTCGATCACCGTACGTGGGTTTAAGTTTGAGAAAAAAGGGGGGTGTGCGTTTATCGGCCAGAAGGCGATTTATGTCGGGCCTTATAAGGCGGTGATGGATGAAGAGGGGCATTTATTTCCTCGTGGCGAGATGGTTGAGGTCTGTACCGACACGGCCGCGAAGTTAGCCGCCGCGCCCTATGCGGGACAGTTTACGGTTCTTCAAAGTAACAGTTGTGAGGCAATGGTGAATGAGGTCCAATCGGAATCGGTCTGTTGTGTCTCCAGTAATAGTGAGTCCTCTTGCTGCTAAAGAGCAGGTTGTTTCAGTTTTTAGAGGTGCCTCCTTGTTTTTCCGGTTGTTTGGATGGTGTGGTTTAATGGCTTTCTAGCCGACTATAGGAGGACATATGTCTGACTTCACAAAAAACAGAGTTTTTTATCAAACTCCTTTCGATCCATTTAAAAAACACTTTTTTTATTTAACCCTTATTCTGCTTTTGTGGGGTTGTGGCGCAGCGCCTCCTGCTGAAACGATTATCTTACCTACCGATTGGGCCGGACCAAACCGTATCCAATTATGGAAAGAAAAAAAGTGGTTTATGGCTGGGGCCAACTACCCCTGGTATCATTATGGTCATGATTTTGGCTTGGTCACAGTTTGGGGTCATGATGGTGTATCCTCACCAAAAAGCAATGAAAAAATTGATGCCCAGCTTGCCGATATGGCAACCCACGGAATTCATGTAACACGCTGGTGGCTTTTTGGGGATGGCAGGGCCTCCCCTGAGTTTGATGATACGGGAAGGGTTACCGGCTTTGATCAACACTTCTATCAGGATATGGACGCTGCGCTTGACCTTCTCAAAAAGCACAACATTCATGTTGTCTTTGTTTTGTTTGATTTTGATATCGCCGGTCGAGATACAACCCCCGGCAATGGCGTTCAAGAAGGAGGGCATGTTGGATTAATATCAGACCTTCAATTACGACAATCTTTTCTGGATAAAGCGCTAATCCCTATTATTGAAAAATATGGAACTCATCCCAATATTTTGGCCTGGGAGGTAATCAATGAGCCGGAATGGGTGATGAATATTCCAGATGGGGATACAGAAAGCAGGTTAAATTTGGATAAAGTTTCCCCTGAAACGATGAAAGACTTTGCCAAGTCTGTTGTGGATGTGATCCATAGCAAGCAGCCGTCCGCGATGGTCACCCTTGGCAGCGCAAAACGAAAATGGATGACGCAATACTGGGTCAACAATGAACTGAAGCTGAATTTCTATCAGTACCATTATTACGACTATATGGAAAGCGAGGACCCATTTGACGTCCCCTACAGCGATCTACGCCTCGATAAACCGGTTATTGTTGGAGAGTTTCCCAGTAAGGGGTCCATCCATACATTGACGGAATTCCTTGATACCTTTTTAAATAAAGGTTATTCAGGGGCATGGGCCTGGAGTTATGGAGCCAGTGATGAGTTGTCTAATTTGAGTGCAAATATTAGCGAATACACCCGTTGGTTGGAAGAATACGAAGCAAAGAACCCGCATCTGTTATCCATGCAACGATCTGCTCCAGATGATAGCAAGGACTAATATTTATTTTAGCGGCCAACAAGGGCTGTAAATTCGCTGTGGCTGCGTAAAGGCTGTAGTGTCGCTGTTACCACCCCCTTTCAATCTGGTGATAGAAACAGGGGCTAACGAAAAATAATCAAGTGAATAGCAGAGCCTTGCTGGCTCTACTTATTCTTGTGTCTTTGTCTCTTAAGCATTTTCTCGTATTTGTGTTTTCTCATTTTCTTTCTTCGTTTTTTAATAACACGCGACATGCAATCTCCTTAAGTTATCTTTCTTGACCCCTTTCTTCTTCTTTCACTATAATCGTGGATGATGACACATATTAAAAGGATCATCTACGTAACCCACCATCCTACCAAATATGGTTATGACTTGTCACGCTCTCCTTCAAAACCTTGGACTGTTTTTTTATTACAAGTGATAATATTCTGCTGGGGATTGATCGGCTGCACTGGAACGCCAAAGCCACCCTCTCCCCTGGCTCTGCAAATCAACCGTGTGGAACAAACACTTCAACAGATAACGGAATCCTATCGCAATAAAGACAGGGCAGGCCTCTCTCGTTATCTTGACCCTGCATTCCCGCACCGCTCCATTCTTGAAGAGCAGACCCAGAACGACTTTGACGCCTTTTCAGAGATTACCATAAAGATGAATGTTGTTCGGGCTCACTCAACAAAAGAGGCGATCTGGACGACCGTTTATTGGGAAGGGGTATGGACGCCCATCACCGAATCGGCTCCCCCATTACATCAATCCGGACATGCCCTCTTTGGATTTAGCAAGGATGATCCGCCCCGACTCTTTGAAATACGGGGGGACGCCCCCTGGGGTATACAGACCACGGACTTCCAAAATGAATAAGTCTGTCATAACCGATTATCTCGTTATTGGCGGCGGCGTGGCCGGGTTACGTGCTGCAATCAGCCTTGCTCGTTCTGCCAATGTTTTGCTCATCAATAAAGGCGCCAACGAGGAGTCCACATCACAAAAGGCACAGGGAGGGATTGCCGCTGTTCTCAATGAGGAAGAGGGAGAAATCGCGTCCCATTACCAGGACACTATTGATGCGGGACATGGGCTTTGCCGACCGGAGGCCGTTCAGGTTTTGGTACAGGAAGGGCGAGAGCGGGTCGAGGAACTGATTGCGTGGGGCGCGAAGTTCGACAAGATTGGATCACGGTTTGCCTCCGTTTTAGAAGGCGCGCACCGAAAGCCACGCATCCTACGGGCAGATGGCGACGCCACCGGTGTTGAGATTGTCAAAACCCTTGTTCAACAAGTTAAAAAAATCCCCAATATACGTCATCTGTCTAATCATTTTGCCATCAACCTGATTATCGAGTCAGGACAATGTAAGGGCGTTTTGGTTTTTGATGAAATAAAGGGGATGATCTATCCCATCCTTGCACAAAGGGTGATCCTGGCCAGTGGCGGCGCTGGACAACTCTTTGAAAGAACCACCAATCCCTCCGTGTCTACGGGTGATGGAGTTGCAATGGCCCTTTTAGCCGGCGCCGTCATCGAAGATATGGAGTTTGTCCAGTTTCATCCGACGGCCCTCTCTGTTTCGGGCGCGCCTCCCTTTCTTCTCTCTGAAGCAATGCGGGGAGAAGGGGCGCGCCTGGTTAACGCCGACGGCAAGCCGTTTATGGACGCCTATCACCCGGATAAAGAATTGGCCCCGCGGGATATTGTGACACGCGCTATTTTAAATGAGATACGGCAAGGGCAATCGGTCTTTCTCGATTTAACCATCCTGGATGCTGATTTTATAAAAAAACGTTTTCCAACAATCTACACGACCTGCAAAACATACGGTATTGATATTACCTGTAACCCCATTCCGATAGCCCCTGCAGCCCATTATATGATGGGAGGCATTAAAACCGATCTCTTTGGAAGAACCAGTATTGACCGATTATGGGCGGTAGGAGAGGTTGCAGTAACCGGTGTTCACGGGGCCAACCGGTTGGCATCGAATGCCCTCCTCGAAGGCCTAGTCTTCGGCGCCCGTATACCGACGGGCACAGCGAGCGGAGTCCTCCCGTTGGTCGGCCTGGACGTGCAGGTGTCGTCAGGCTCAACCCAACCAACAGGAGTAGTTCATTCGGAGCCACCGTCAAGGCTCCAGAAAACATTAAAACAGACGATGTGGAATGATGTTGGTATTATTCGATCCGAGGCTTCGCTGGACCGCGCTGCAAAAAAATTGCAGGCGATGCAGTGGATTGTATCAACACCCATAGAGACGATTCCTCCCCCTTCACTCAGAGAGATGTTGGAAACACGTAACATGGTCATTGTCGCCTCCACTTTAATCGCCGCTGCCAAACGGCGAAAAGAAAGCCTCGGCGCCCACTTCAGAGAAGACTCTCCAAAGGGGCCTTGTGGGCCTCCTTACCATATTGCTTTGACATGGGATATGGTGAGATGAAAAGAATCTACCTTGACCATATTGCCGCAACGCCCTTATCACCTGCGGTGCGAGAGGCGATGCTCCCTTAC
>SBBA01000025.1 GCA_005239925.1 Candidatus Troglogloeales bacterium
CTTTTGCATTTCTCCGCCCCGATAATGTAAAAATAACACCCTAATGCCATTCCTACATCTGAAAAGAATAATTCCCCCACTTGTCCTTGCACTTTTGTTGTTCGTGACGACTGCCCAAACGGGCTATCCCTTTTTCTTGGTCGAACATGGGGAGGTGAATAGCAACGGCCTCTGGGGCGTGCATTTTATCTCACCGACCGAAGGCTGGGCCGGCGGAACAGCAGGAACCCTGATGCACACAAAAGACGGCGGTGCGCATTGGGAGGTCCAGTACAAAAATATCGAAGAACAGTTTATGGCCATCGACTTCCCGCATCCCCTCCGCGGGTTTGCAATCAGCTGGACCGGAAAGATCTTCGCGACGGCCGATGCCGGTAAGCACTGGGTCGAAAAGGCCCGTCCGATACGGGTCTGGTTGTGGGATCTTGATTTTGTGACGGATCAAATCGGCTTTGTGGTCGGCGCGGAGGGATCGATTCTCCATACAAAAGATGGCGGTAAGACATGGACAACGTTACGCCGGGACGAAGCGGCCTCCCCCCTTTTGGGGCTTTCCTTTGTTGACGCGAAGACCGGATGGGTCGTGGGATGGAACGGCGTCATCTTGCACACATCGGATGGCGGTCGCAACTGGACGACGCAGACGAGTGGAACAGGCGAGGCGCTGGAAGATGTGACGTTTATTAACGAGAACGAAGGCTGGGCCGTTGGCCGCGGCGGGACCATTCTGCATACGACCAACGGAGGAGCCCGATGGGAAGCGCAAGAGAGTGGAACCGATCGCCTGCTCCTTTCCGTTGCCTTTCAATCGTCCCAGTTGGGATGGATCACGGGCGGATCGGGAACCGTCTTAAAGACCGAGGATGGCGGAGAGCGTTGGATAAAAAAAGAGCTGCCCAATGAAAAGACACTGGAAGCGGTTTCCTTTGCCGATTCGGCGTTGGGATGGGCCGTGGGGTGGGACGGTTTGATCGTGCATACCCACGATGGAGGAAACAGCTGGGAGACACAGAATTATGGCTTTTCAGACCGGCTCTTTCGGATACAACTTTCCGGAGAATCCGGGGTCATCTTTGGAGAGGCCGGAACCGTTTTCCATACCGATAATGGCGGAGAGGACTGGCAACAACAAGATAGTACGATTGCGGAGGATATCGTTTCTGCGCACCTTGTTTCATCAAAAGAGGGATGGGCCGTGGGGGATGCAGGCCTGCTTCTTCATACACAAGATGGGGGGAAGAGATGGGAACGGCAGCCAAAATTGGTTGAGGCCCCCCTGCACGGTGTTTATTTTATTAATCCCAAAACCGGCTTTGTGGTTGGGGCATCGGGCATCATCTTTAAGACAACCAATGGCGGAGAAAAGTGGCGGCTTCAACTGAGTAATACCCTGGCCCACTTAAGCGACGTTACATTCCTCAACGAAAAACAGGGATGGATTACCGGAGACCTGGGGACGTTGCTTTACACGAAAAATGGCGGCGAGACATGGGAGACATTTTATTTGACGACCACCGCGACATTAAACCGGATTGTTTTTAAGGGGCAGACCGGCTTTATTGTGGGAGGAGGGGGAACACTGCTGACCACCCGCGATGGGGGAAAAAAATGGACTCCCCAAAAAAGCGGGACGACGATGGCACTCTGGGATATCGCTATATTGGGACAGATCGGCTACGCCGTAGGCGATTTGGGAACCGTTATTCGCACAAATGATGGAGGCAAAACATGGAAGGCGATTTACAGCGGCGTGGCACAACGACTCAATAGCGTCTTCTTCAAATCTCCTGATAAAGGCTGGGTTGTGGGCAAAGGCGGACTCATCTTACGTTACTCCGCTGCCTCCGACTAGGGGGCTGCGAGCCCCCGCGAATGAAGCGGCCTCGTTGGGCCGCTGAAAAAACAGTTGGCCATGTCTGTGCCCCCTTTCTTTAATCCCTCTCCCCTTTGTGGGAGAGGGGAAGGGTGAGGGGGGCGGCACGGCCGCCTGCGAGGGGCGATGCGCCCCCGCGAGCGAAGCGGCCTCGTTGGGCCGCTGGAAGAAACAAACATAAAAGGCCCCATAATTAAAACAACACAAGGCCGTCATTCCGGCAATGTTTAAGCCGGAATCCAGTGGTTTTTGAAGATGCTTCTGTAATGGAACAGTTAATAACATGCAAGCACCTGTTGATTTAAATCAGCCTGCCCCCGTAATAGACCGGCGCTCCGAATGGTTTGTACCTCAATTCGGCCCGCTCCGATTTCGCATCGCCATCGGCCTTCTCTTTCTCCCCTATACCGGCATGGTTCTCTCCTACACCGTTATCGGCGCGATGCTAGCACCAACAGTTTATTGGGATCGGGTGGTCGCAATGGCGGTGATCTACTTTCTGGGACTGGGGATCGCGGCCCACGCGTTAGACGCAATCGGCGCAAACGGGGGAACTAAACCGTGGGGAACCCATTTTTCACAAAAGGCGCTTTGGATACTCGCCCTTGTCGCGATCGTTATTGCGTATGGGATCGGCGGTTACTACATCGTTACCGTGGTGCCCGGACTTTGTGTTATCGCGCTGCTCGAAGGGTTTTTCTTGTTTGCCTACAATCTGGAATGGTTTCATGGCCGTTTTCATACGAACGGTTGGTTTGCCTTTTCATGGGGTGTGCTGCCGGTCTGGGCCGGCTATGTCATGCAGACCAATAGACTCTCCCTACCGGCGCTTTTTTTCTCCGGGGCGATGGGAGGGGTCAGCCTGATTGAAATTCATACCTCCCGCCGATACAAAGAGATCAAAAAATCGGGCGTGACCGATCCAACACTCTATAAACAGGACGAATTGATTTTGAAATCGGTCAGTCTTCTCACCGTGCTGCTGGCAGTCGGGATGATCTTATGGAGACGGTAACATTAGGTGGCGGCTGCTTCTGGTGTTTGGAAGCGGTTTTTACCCAACTCAACGGCGTTGAAAACGTTACGTCCGGTTATGCAGGCGGCACGATCCCTTCTCCGACTTACGCCCAAGTCTGTACCGGAACAACGGGACATGCCGAGGTAGTTGAGGTGCTATTTGATCCGTCTCAGATCTCTTTTAGAGAGATTTTAGAGGTCTTTTTTGTCGTACATGATCCCACCACGCGCAATCGTCAAGGGGCCGATGTTGGCACACAATATCGATCGGCTATTTTTTATCAAACGGAAGCACAAAAGACGATGGTCCACAAGGTGATTTCCGAAACGAACGCGGCAGGTCGCTGGGATAACCCGATTGTTACGGAAGTCGCGCCGCTTTCTGTTTTCTATCCTGCGGAAGCGTATCATCAGGGGTACTATCAGAATAATCCGGATCAGGGGTATTGTCGCGCGGTGATTGCCCCCAAGATGGCCAAACTGCGCAAGCAGTTTATCGA
>SBBA01000076.1 GCA_005239925.1 Candidatus Troglogloeales bacterium
CGTATACTTTCATTGACCCCTCCTTTGATTGTGAGCCACATTTGAAAAGGCTATTCTAGCCTTTTTTGGACCTTCCTGGGAGGGGTCCCGCCTATCCGAGGGTTAATGCTATCAGGTCTTGAAATATCACATGCCTAGCCCAACCAGGTACTGAACACGGACGCGCAAAAACCGCGCGCCGGTTAGCTTAGTCGTTGGGGGTATGGCATGGCTAATGGCTTATGAAAGTTGTTTATTTGTGCTGTGTGGGTACGTTATGTATGATGTCCTCTACATTGGCTTACGCTGATTTGCCTCTGACCGTTGAAGACCTGATTACTGATAAAGGAAAGGTCAAACTGGAGATGTCGTTTTCTTATGCCAATAGCAATCTTCAAGGCGTGGCGACTGCTGAGCCAATCACAATTCAGACTGGCGAAACCTCTTTTGTGACATTACCCGCCTTGGTGGGTGATGGCCAAAAAAACAACGACACGATGGTCGCCACACTCGGTTTGCGCTATGGCATTACTGGCAAAGCAGAAGCGTATACCCGAGCGAGCTTTTTATACACTGAAACACGCACAAATAATCTGGGCAGCCTATCCGGTGATACAGACAGCCGTTTTGCCGATGCGTGGGTGGGCATCAATTACCAATTCAAACAAGACAATGACACGCCTGCCTTGCTGGGTTTTACCGAAGTCGCCCTGCGCGAAAAATATACAAAAGACAGCAGATCATTGAAGTCTTGGATGGCCGGTATCACTGCTTATAAAGCCATTGACCCGATTGTGTTTTCGTTGACGGCGGGATACCGCCTGAATCAACATCGTCAGGATGGCAACGTCAATCTGAAGCCGGGGAACCTCCTTTTTTTGAACCCGTCCGTGGCGTTCGCCGTTAATGATCGTATTACGTTAACGACTGGCTCGCAATGGACAAGCCGCCATGCCGACCGGTTTGGTGGCAAGGCACAATCTTTTCGCCGCACGAGTACGGACTTGCTGATGGGTGTTGGTTATGGGATTTCAAAGAAAAGTACACTCAACTTTACTTTCAAACAAAATGCATCAGGCCAAGATGGGGCCGACCTGAGGCTGACCTATCTGCATACATTTTGATATGCGGATAGATTGTAAAAGTGCCCCTATTTATGGTTACATCAAGGAAGGAGATCACAATGAAGCTTGTAAAAAGTCTGTTTGTGGTGATTGCGTTGAGTGTGGCAGCAGTGATGCCCGCGTTTGCCAATGAGGGTTTGCCGTCAACGGAGCCAGCATTGCAGGAGGGTCTGACGGATGCCGGCTTGGTTTTTGAGACCGATGCCCAGCCGATGCAGGTAGCCAGCCTGTCTCTCCAAGAAATGGAGGAGACGAAAGGGGCGTGGGTCTGGACTGCTGCAGGTATCGCAGCGGGCTCATCGTGGCAAATGTACCAATACTACCGCAATACATCGCCCTATCACAGAACAGCGTGGGGGTATGCAGGAGCGGCAGGGGCAGGTGCATTGCTTGGGGCTAGAACTTCGGTATACGGTCTTGCGGGATGGGGAGCAAAGGCCTATGGTTTTGGTCCCGGCGCTGCCATGAGTGGTGCCTATTGGTACTTTAGATAGGTAGTTAATTGCCCACTTCTTTTCTCCAGTCATTATTAAGGAGGTTGCAGAGGGTGCCGTTTATAGTAGCGACGCCCTCTGCATATTAACCTGATGTATGGCCCCGCGTCTATTCTATATTTGCTTTTGGTAGATATACTTTATTTTCTTGAAAAAAAGAAAAAACTTCCACTTATTACGCTCTTTTTCTATATATTGTTGTATGTCCTATCCGTAGACATAATTGATATGTATGTTTTCAAAACACCGCATTATTTAACACCTGCAGAACAGATATTAATTCCGGTTTGTTTGTCATTTTTTACTGTCTACTCGATAAAAATAATAAGAGATTTTGAAAAAAAAGATCAAGAAAAAAAGAAAGGTCAAACAATTTCAACATGGGAATAAGCATTGGATCGTTTCTCGTGCCTTTTAGTTTTCTTTGTGGAATTATTGGAATGAAACTTGCGGGGTACTTTTTGTTTGACTGTGCTCGTACCTCTGACTTTCTTTATAGTCATAGTGATTTCATAAAAAGTTTATTGGTTGGTGTTTTTTTTCTTTCCTTTATGGTAGTAGGCATATTTCTATTCGACCTGATTTTTAATGTTGTTCCTTGGAAATAATAAAGGTAATACCATGGGGGTCTCCAATGCTGTCGCGTTGTTTTAATGGCATTATTTACTTCGTCGGTTTCCTATTGGTCACTGTGATCGCCCGAGCAGAAACAGCCATTGAAAGCGGTTCAGCCATTCTTATAACCCAAACCCTCATAGGAACCGTACCAGTTCAATCATGGAAAGAACGGCGGGATGCCCATATCGTGAAACAGGATTTGGATTACTCCTGTGGCGCGGCCTCGCTTGCGACGTTGCTCAACGAATTTTACGGTCAGACCGTAACCGAAGAGGCGTTGCTTAAGGCGATGGATAAAGGGGACATGCGCGCTTTCTTTCGCGACATGGAACGAGCCTTGCCTCAGTTTGGTTTCCGCGCAGCAGGTTATGCCACCTCTTACGAACAACTGACCAAACTCAAAATTCCCGTAGTGGTCTATCTTAAACATCGCAAGGACGATCATTTTTCTGTCTTGCGTGGCATCGACGCAAACACGGTCTGGTTGGCCGATCCTTCTCTGGGGAATAGGACTTACAGCAAAGCGCAGTTTCTTGATATGTGGGAAACGCGCAAGGGGAATCAAGACAACAGCGACCTCAAAGGCAAGATATTGGCCGTGTTGCCAAACAAGACAGATATTGTCACCGACGAAGATTTCTTGAGCAAATCACCAAAGCGGCAAACTGCAGGGGCTGTTGAGCAATTGGCTATACGTCCTTGGCCGTAAAAGGGAATGGGGTCATGAAGTATCACATACTGAATGAGGAGGGTCTTGCGATATCACCAGCGTGGCCCAACAATTGGTTGCAGCGGACTCGCTACGCTCGCCGCTGAACCGGGTCGTTGGGTGTCATCACTCGTATTGGAGGAACCGCATGAAGCAGTGGGTAGGTCGTTGGCTTATCGGCCTCTCGGTACTACACACCGTTTTTGCAGTAGTAGTCTTTGGCGAGGAACTTGCTTCCATCATCAAGCGTGGCATGTTCAATACTGTTGGCAGCAATCCAATGACGGGGGCAGTGGTCTGGTTC
>SBBA01000188.1 GCA_005239925.1 Candidatus Troglogloeales bacterium
ACTCCCAGAAAGGGACACCCCTGCCCGCCAAGAGCGGTATTGCAACGCACACGTCCCCCCTGAACCCCTCGGAGAAGCTCATACTGTCTGAATCACAGATTAATGGCTACTTTCCTTGACATCAGGCATAATTTTTATATAGAATTTGATTTTTGTTCAAAAGAACGCTGTCTCAGGGGTAAGAATGCCAACAGTTAATCAGCTGGTTCGTAAAGGAAGAACAAGGCCAAGGAGCAAGACGAAGAGTCCGGCCCTGCAATGCAATCCGCAACGACGCGGGGTGTGTGTGCGTGTCTACACGACGACGCCCAAAAAACCAAACTCGGCCTTGCGGAAGGTGGCCCGTGTTCGCCTGACGAACGGCATCGAAGTTACCGCTTACATCCCCGGTGTGGGGCATAACCTGCAGGAGCACTCCATTGTGTTGGTGCGTGGCGGAAGGGTCAAGGACCTGCCCGGTGTTCGCTATCATATTGTTCGTGGCGCCCTGGATGCCGTTGGGGTGGCCAATCGAAAACAAGGACGGTCCAAGTATGGCGCGAAAGTAGCCAAGACCGCTAAGGGTTAGAAGTGGCACGACGTCAGCTCAATATAAAAACACAAATTCTTCCTGATCCGAAGTTTAACGATCTGTTGGTAGCTAAATTGATTGGCCTTGTGACAAAGAAGGGAAAGCGATCCGTTGCGGAAACGATCTGTTATGGGGCGCTTGATATTGTAAAGGAAAAGAGTCAGGACGATCCGGTTAATGTCTTTAAAACGGCTGTTGATCGGATTAAGCCATTTGTTGAGGTGAAATCTCGGCGTGTCGGCGGGGCCTCTTATCAGGTGCCCGTCGAGGTTCGTTCAGAAAGAAGGGTGACCCTGGGCTTACGTTGGCTGATTTTATATGCGAAGCAGCGGGCGAAGAATAGTATGAAAGAGAAGTTGGCCGCAGAGATTTTAGACGCCGTGAATAACACGGGCGGCGCGATTAAGAAAAAGGAGGATACACACCGAATGGCCGAGGCCAACAAGGCCTTTGCCCACTATCGCTGGTAGCCCCCACCGGGGGGCGGCGAGACCTCCCGCAGCCGGCGTTCCGGCCGTTGGTCGGTCTGGAGGGGCCGGCGTCCTTACGCAAGATAATTATCTACGTAAAAATGTAAATGTAGGGGCAACCCCCTGTGGTTGCCCATGTGAAATAAAGAAATGGCAAGAGACTGTTCACTCGACAAAACAAGGAATATCGGGATCATGGCCCATATTGATGCCGGTAAGACCACGACGACCGAGCGTCTTCTTTTCTATACCGGAATGACGCACCGCATCGGCAACGTGGATGAGGGTAATACCGTCATGGACTGGATGGAACAGGAGCGGGAGCGGGGTATTACCATTACCTCCGCCGCGATTACCTGCTACTGGAAAGAGCATCGTATCAATATCATTGATACCCCGGGGCATGTTGATTTTACTATTGAGGTTGAGCGTTCCTTGCGCGTCTTGGATGGCGCCATTGCGGTGTTTGATTCCGTTCAAGGTGTGGAGCCACAGTCGGAAACGGTTTGGCGGCAGGCGGATCGCTATGGCATTCCCCGTATCGCCTATATGAATAAGATGGATCGAACGGGCGCCGATTTTTACATGAGCGTACAAACCATGATTGATCGGCTGGGGACCCGACCCGTTCCGATTCAGCTTCCGATTGGAAGTGAGGGTGATTTTCGTGGGCCCATTGATCTGATTACAATGAAGGCGCTCGTCTTTACCGATCAACTGGGAGAGAAATATTCGATTGAGGAAATTCCTGCGGACATGGTTGAAAAGGCCACCCTGTACCGGGATAAAATGATTGAGGCCTTGTCCGATTGCGACGATATTCTCATGGAGAAATACCTTAACGGGGAGCCCATTTCCATTGAATTGATTAAATCCGCGTTGCGCAAGGGGACCTTAGCACAGAAAATTATTCCGGTGATGTGCGGATCGTCTTTTAGGAATAAAGGGGTGCAACCACTTTTGGATGCCGTCATTGATTATCTCCCCTCTCCCCTGGACATTCCTCCGGTGCGTGGCGTACATCCTGATACCGAGGTGGAGCTTGTTCGAGAGGCCAAAGATAGCGAGCCTTTTTCCGCGCTGGCCTTTAAAATTATGACGGATCCGTTTGTTGGTCAATTGACCTTCTTCCGCGTTTATTCTGGGGTGCTAAAGGCTGGTTCTTACGTCTATAACGCGACAAAAGATTCCAGGGAGCGGATTGGGCGTATTCTGAAGATGCACGCGGATAAGCGGGAGGAGTTAAAAGAGGTTTATGCAGGGGAGATTGCCGCTGCCGTTGGCTTGAAGGGGACGCTCACGGGGGATACCCTATGTGAGGAAGAGCATCCGATTCTGCTCGAAAAGATGGCTTTTCCTGAGCCGGTGATTTCGATGGCGATTGAACCCAAAACCAAGGCCGATCAAGAAAAAATGGGTATGGCGCTTCAGAAGCTAGGCCAGGAAGATCCCTCCCTTAATGTGAAAACGGATGAAGAAACGTTACAGACGATTATCTCCGGTATGGGAGAACTGCACCTTGAGATTATTGTTGACCGAATGAAGCGGGAGTTTAAGGTGGAGGCCAATGTCGGCAAGCCGCAGGTGGCTTATCGAGAAACGATTCAGGGCAAGGCTGAAGCGGAAGGGAAATATATTCGGCAGACCGGTGGGCGCGGTCAGTATGGTCATGTCTGGATTACCGTGGAATCGCGGGAGCCCGGGGCTGGTTTTGAATTTGAAAATAAAATCGTGGGTGGGGCGATTCCCAAGGAATATATTCCGGCGGTAGAAAAGGGGATACGCGAGGCGCTAACGTCCGGCGTTTTGGCCGGTTATCAAGTGGTTGATTTGAAGGTGGTGCTATTTGATGGGTCTTACCACGACGTTGACTCATCAGAAATCGCCTTTAAAATTGCCGGTTCCATGGCCTTTAAGGATGGTTGCAGGAGGGCGATCCCTGTGCTTCTGGAGCCAACGATGGACCTTGAGGTGGTTATTCCGGAAGAGTATATGGGCGACGTGATTGGCAATCTAAACTCACGACGCGGCAAGATTTTGGGGATGAAAATGCGAGGCGGCGCCCAGGTGATTTCAGCGCTTATTCCGCTTGCGGAGATGTTTGGTTATGCCACGCATCTTCGTTCGATGACCCAGGGGCGGGGGGTTTTTACGATGCAATTTAAGCAATATGATGTTGTACCAAAGCATGTTTCTGATGGGATTGTAGCAAAGAACCAGGGCCGAACTGGGCGTGCTGGGGACGAATAATTAAAGATTTTGTTTAATAAAGGAGATTTAAAATGGCGAAGGCGAAATTTGAGCGAACGAAGCCGCATTTGAATGTGGGAACGATCGGGCACGTGGATCATGGCAAGACGACATTAACGTCTGCAATCACGAAGGTGCTATCGGAAAAGAAGTATGCGGAATATATGGCATACGATGCAATCGATAAGGCGCCGGAGGAACGGGAACGCGGTATCACCATTGCCATTGCACACGTGGAATACCAAACAGACAATCGCCATTACGCGCATGTGGATTGCCCAGGCCATGCCGATTACGTAAAGAACATGATCACCGGTGCGGCACAGATGGATGGGGCTATTCTGGTGGTGTCCGCAGCGGATGGGCCGATGCCACAGACACGGGAGCATATTTTGTTGGCGCGGCAGGTGGGTGTTCCGCACATTGTGGTGTATATGAATAAGGCGGATCAGGTGGAAGACAAGGAGTTGCTGGACCTGGTGGAATTAGAGGTGAGGGAGTTATTAACGAAGTATGATTTTCCTGGAGACAAGATACCGTTTGTGGTGGGGTCGGCGTTAAAGGCGTTGGAGGGAGATACGAGTGAGATGGGTGCGCCGTCCATTATGCGATTGATGGATGCAGTGGATCAATACATTCCGACGCCGGTGCGAGAGATAGACAAGCCGTTTTTGATGTCGGTGGAGGATGTGTTTTCGATATCG
>SBBA01000054.1 GCA_005239925.1 Candidatus Troglogloeales bacterium
GTCACCGATATGCAACGTCAGGTCAAGGGCGAAGTGGTTAGCTCCACGTTTGATGAGCCGGCACAACGGCATGTCCAGGTCTCTGACATGGTTTTAGAAAAGGCGAAACGGTTGGTGGAACACAAACGCGATGTCGTCATTCTGCTGGACTCGATCACCCGTCTTGCGCGTGCCCATAACTCCGTTGCCCCGTCTTCTGGAAGGGTTCTCTCCGGGGGGCTTGATTCCAATGCCTTGCAACGCCCCAAGCGTTTTTTTGGCTCCGCACGCAACATTGAAAACGGAGGCAGCCTTACGATTATTGCAACGGCATTGATTGATACGGGAAGCCGTATGGACGATGTGATCTTTGAAGAGTTTAAAGGCACCGGCAATATGGAAGTCCATCTGGATCGCAAGCTTGCCGACCGGAGACTCTTCCCCGCCATTGATATTTCCATGTCAGGTACACGCAAGGAAGAGCTGCTCATAGAACGGGACGCTTTAAGTCGGCTATGGATTCTCCGTAAGGTGTTAAGCCCGCTTTCCACAACAGAGTCAATGGAGTTTCTTATGGATAAAATACGAGGAACAAAAACCAACAGGGATTTTCTGGAATCAATGAACAAATAGAGGGAAAAAATGAAATTAGATATACACCCAAAATACAATGAAGTAGAAATCTCGTGTGCTTGTGGCGCCGTGCTCAAATCCAGATCTACCCAGGCCGATATAAGACTGGATATCTGCGGTTTGTGCCATCCCTTTTTTACCGGCACACAAAAGATCGTTGATACGGAAGGTCGCGTGGATCGTTTCAAAAAGAAATACGTCAACGTGAGCACCGGCGTTAAGACTGGCGTTAAGGCCAGCGTTAAAGCAAAAAAATAAGAATCCCTTCTTTAGACCCCGTCCCCTGAGAAGGGAGGGAGTGTGTTTGAACGGAGATAAACTGTAGGGGCGTACGGCAGTACGCCCAATGAATACACACCCGCAACCTTCATCCCCGCTTACTTACGGGGAAAATAAAAATGAGCGATAGCACTCTTTTCATCGAAAAACTCGAAGCCATTCTCAAAAGACATACCTTTCTGACCGACCAGCTTTTTAATCTGCACCTGATCGACAATCCCGCCGATCGGATTAAAATCGAGAAGGAACGGGCCGAACAGGATAAGATTGTCAATCAGTACCAAATCTATAAAGATATCCTGAAACAAATGAAGGACTGTGATGAGATACGCAAAGATGAAACAGTCGATGCGGAAATGAAAGAGTTGGCCCAACACGAATGGGAAGTCGGGCAACAAAAAAAAGAGTCGGTCGAGGCTATTTTAAAGTCCTTCCTCATACCCAAAGGCCCCTATGATGATAAAAATCTCTTTCTTGAAATTCGGGCCGGAACGGGGGGCAACGAGGCCGCCCTCTTTGCCGCCGACTTGTTGCGTATGTATACAAAATTCGCTGAAAGCCACAAGTTTCGTGTGGAGGTGATGGATGCCAATGAAATTGGCATCGGCGGCTTAAAAGAGGTGATTCTTTCCATTTCAGGAACAGGCGCCTACCGTCACCTTCAATATGAAAGCGGTGTTCATCGCGTACAACGGGTACCGGAAACCGAGGCCTCGGGCCGGATTCATACCTCTACCGTTACCGTGGCTGTTCTCCCTGAAGCAGACGAGGTGGATGTTCAGATTGATCAAAAAGACCTGAAAATAGATACGTTTTGTTCATCCGGCCCTGGTGGACAGAGCGTGAACACAACCTATTCAGCCGTCCGGATTACCCATATCCCTTCCGGCGTCGTGATCTCCTGCCAGGACGAACGCTCCCAATTAAAGAACCGACTCAAGGCGATGCGGGTACTACGATCTCGCCTGATGGCATTGGAAAAGGAAAAACAAGACTCTGCGCTTTCACAAAATCGTAAATCCCAAGTGGGAACAGGGGAAAGAAGCGAAAAAATACGCACCTATAACTTTAAAGAAAATCGTGTGACCGATCATCGCCTTAATATTTCATTTTACCAATTGACCTCCATCCTGGAAGGCAATATCGACAGCTTAATCGAACAGTTAATTGTTTGGGGTCAAGAGAAAACCGCCAATGGGCGGTAGCGCACGGAGCCCTCCCGTTGGGCGGGACGCCGCCTGCGACGCCGCCTGCGGTCGGTCTCTGGGCCTACCAATGTCGTTACACGAAAAATTATCTACGCAAAAAGGGTAGATGTCACCAACAGAGCGTCTAAAAGACATCAATGTTGCAAATAAAAAATTAAAATTATAGAAAATGATTAACACGCTTCCTGAACAATTCGCCTGTGTCGCAACTTTAATCCGAGAAGGAGAGAAACACCTTAAGAACAACGGGATTGAAACGCCCCGCCAGGAGTCCCAGGCTATTCTGCAAAATTTGCTTTCCCTTAATAAAATCGACTTCTATATTGATCCAGTAAGACCGGTCTCGGCAGTCAATCAGGCTGTTTTTTTTGAACGAATTAAAAGAAGGGGACAGCGTGAGCCGTTGCAATATATCGTAGGTGAGGTTGATTTTTATGGCCTACCTTTTTTTGTGGCCCCAGGGGTTTTTATTCCACGACCGGAAACCGAGTTAATCATAGAGGTCGCCCGATTTCTCCCTATCTCACCGCGGGCGATTCTCGATTTATGTACCGGCAGCGGTGCGCTGGCTATCGTGTTAGCTAAAAAGTTTCCTTCCGCTCATATTACGGCAATTGACTGTTCAGAAACGGCCCTGGCCATTGCACAAAAAAACCAGGAGCGGCATCAGACCTCCTCCGTTCATTTTCTCATGGGAGACCTTTTTAGCCCGCTTACCAGCAATGATCGGTTTGATCTGATTGTTTGCAATCCACCTTACATTGCTGAGAACGAATGGGATAAGATGGACCCGGAGGTTGTAAACTATGAACCCCACCTTGCCCTTTTTTCATCCGACGAAGGGCATGGCCATCTTAAAAGGATTCTAACAAGGGCCCCTGATGTTCTCTCTGAAAATGGGCAGTTGCTCCTGGAGATTGGGGCAGGGCAATCACATTGGCTATCCGATTTTGTAGAAAAAGAAACCCCATTTTCAGTAACATTTTATCGAGACTGGGCCGGTATTGACCGGATTGCCCTCTGCCAATGGATAAAATAGTCATCTCTGGCGGCACACCGCTACATGGGGAAATTAAAATCAGTGGCGCAAAAAACGCGACCCTGCCTATCTTAGCAGCCACACTCCTGTCCCCCGAACCCTATACACTCTCTAACGTCCCCAACGTTGCCGATATTGCCACCATGCAAAAATTATTGCGTGCGATGGGCGCACAGATACAAGGACAAGATGGCATCTATTCCATCGGCATTCCCCAGATTACAAGCTGTGAAGCCCCCTACGAGTGGGTCAAGACCATGCGCGCGTCCATTCTGGTATTAGGCCCCTTACTGGCGCGACATAAGGAGGCCCATGTCTCGCTACCGGGGGGGTGCGCCATTGGCACACGGCCGATCAATCTTCATTTGGCTGC
This sequence comes from Candidatus Troglogloeales bacterium, assembly GCA_005239925.1. Taxonomy (GTDB): domain Bacteria; phylum Nitrospirota; class Nitrospiria; order SBBL01; family SBBA01; genus SBBA01. The sequence continues at coordinate 3,512 of SBBA01000054.1, forward strand.
GTTGTCTCAAATGGGCGCCGAAATTACAGTGGAACATGGAATGATTCACGCCACAACAAAACAACTCAAAGGGGCCACCATTTTCTTTGAACCATCTACGGTCACCGGCACGGAAAATTTAATGATGGCCGCAACGCTTGCAGAGGGAACCACCATTCTAAAAAATGCCGCCCAGGAGCCGGAAATTACCGATCTGGCCCAGTTTTTAAATCAATGCGGCGCGAACATTGTAGGCGCAGGGACGGATCAGATTACCATTCACGGCGTTCCTGCGCTCTCTGGAGCCAGCTACACCATCATGCCGGATCGGATCGAAACGGGAACCTTTATGGTGGCCGCTGCCATCACACAGGGAGAACTGACACTTTCCGACTGCCGCCCGGAAAATTTGACCTGTGTTATCAACACGCTTAAGAAAATGGGGTCTGATATTACGACGGGGAAAAAATGGATTCGGATCAAAGGAGGGCCGATTCGACCGTTCGATATCACCACTCTCCCTTACCCAGAGTTTCCGACCGACATGCAGGCGCAGGCCATGGCCCTGATGACCCTCTCCTCCGGCCTGTCCAAAATTACCGAGACGATTTTTGAATCTCGATTTAACCATGCCGCGGAGTTGCGCCGAATGGGCGCGCAAATCTACATTGAACACAACTATGCCATTGTACAGGGCGTGAAGTCTCTTTCAGGAGCAAAGGTTTTGGCCTCCGATTTGCGCGCCTCCAGTTCTCTGGTTCTGGCGGGTCTGGTGGCCAACGGAGAAACCGAAATTTCAAGGGTCTATCATCTGGATCGTGGATATGAGAAAATCGAAGAGAAGTTATCGCGTGTGGGTGCAAATATTAAACGGGTAAAAGCGGTTTAAATGCTCATCCACGGGCGGAAGCGAATGGATCGCTCTCACAGCCGGATGGGTCGCATGGGCTTATGATACGGTTGAATTTATAGTTAAACTTATGTATATTAACCGTCAGTGGGAGGTGGCAATTGGAAAAAGTGAAGAAGATTGAGCGGGAAGTGGAAAATCTGTCACCCGTGGAGATTGCAAGGTTCCGACAGTGGTTTGCCGTGTTTGACGCTGAGGCATGGGATCGTCAATTTGAGGCAGATGTGGCAGCAGGGAAACTTGATGCCTTGGCTGATCGTGCTCTGCGTGACCATACTGCAGGCAAGTCCACCCCTCTGTGAATCACCATGCCTCACCAGACTTCTGGGTATGTTATCGCACCCTGCCAGCGTTCGTCCGGGGGCTTGCCGATAAGTCGTTTGACTTGTTGAAGGCGAGTCCTAAGCATCCATCGCTTCATTTTAAGAAAGTAGGCCGTTTTTGGTCAGCCCGCGTTGGACTGCACTATCGGGCAGTCGCCGTTGAGGCTTCCGATGGACTGCTCTGGTTCTGGATTGGTGCCCACGCTGAGTATGACGATATTGTTGGCTAATCCGCCAACGGGCGGAAGCGAACGGAGCCCTCCCGTTGGTCGGTCTGGGCAAGATAGAGTCATACACATTATCTACGCAAAAAACGTAGATGTCATCAACAAAGAGTCTAAATTGTCATAGTACTGGATACGCCTATGCCCTCTCAACCTAAAAACCTGCTCACCTTCGCCATGTCAAAAGGGAAACTACAGCCCCCATCGCTGCACTTTCTAAAAAAGTGCGGTATCGACTTTCCGTCTTTATTGGAAGACGACAGACGCCTCATTATCGACCTGCCAAAGAAAAAGATGCGCATGCTTCTGGTACGGCCCACCGATGTTCCCACCTACGTTGAACATGGCGTTGCCGATATCGGGATCGCAGGCAGCGATCTTCTGATGGAACAAACCCGGGATGTCTATGAACTGGCCGATCTTCGCTTTGGCGCCTGTCGTCTTGTTCTTGCCGAACCCAAAGAAGGGCAGAAGAACACCCGCTCAAAGCTTCGAGTGGCAACAAAATATCCCAATATGACGGAACAGTATTTTGCGGAAAGGGCAATCCCCATCGAAATTATCAAATTGTATGGTTCGGTTGAACTGGCCCCCTTAGTCGGCATGGCAGATCAGATTGTTGATCTCTCCGAAAGCGGTGCAACGTTGCGGGCCAATGGGCTTAACATTGTGGATGAAATTGCGCAATGTAGCGCGCGATTGATTGTTAATCGGGCGTCGTTGAAGCTAAAATATAAAACGCTTTTCCCATGGATTACCAGATTCAAGCAGGAGATATAAATGCGTTTGGTATCGGTATCAGATAAGGGTTTTACTGCGGCCTATAATAAACTCGTAAACCGTTTTTCGCTGGGTAAGACCGACGTGAATGCAACGGTACAGGCCATCCTGGAGGATGTCAGGAAGCAAGGGGATCGGGCCGTGCTTCGCTATACCCAGAAGTTTGACCGAATAAAACTAACCTCCAAAACCTTACGTATCTCCCAGGAAGAAATTAAGCAGGCCTACAAAAACGCCGATCCCAATATCGTCAAAAGCATGCGTTATGCAAAAGAACGAATAGAGGCCTTTCACCAACGACAAAAAACAAAAGGGTGGGCGATCAAAAAAGAAGGTATCTATCTGGCCCAACGGGTTTATCCGCTTGATTCCGTAGGGCTTTATGTTCCGGGGGGAACGGCGTCCTATCCTTCATCTGTTTTTATGAATGCCATTCCAGCTATGGTTGCCGGCTGTAAACGAATACAGATTTGTACCCCTACGCCGGATGGAAAGCTCAACCCCTATATTCTCATTGCGGCAGACCTGGTAAAAGTCACTGAGATTTATCGGATTGGCGGGGCGCAGGCCATCGGCGCGCTGGCCTTTGGAACAAAGACCATCCCGAAGGTTGATAAAATTGTCGGCCCGGGAAATCAGTATGTGGCTGCGGCAAAACGATTGGTCTTCGGACAGGTGGATATTGATATGGTGGCCGGCCCCTCCGAGTTGCTGATTATTGCCGATGCCGATGCCAATCCCATTTATGTCGCATCCGATCTGCTTTCTCAGGCAGAACATGATGCAGAGGCAGTAGTGATCTTCCTCACCCCCTCCCTTTTTCTCTGGAAAAAGGTTGAACAGGAAATGAGACGACAGCAGGCGGCGCTACCCCGAAAAAAAATTGTTGCGGCATCTCTGAAGGCCCACGGCGTCACCTTTATTACAGAAAATATTGATCAGGCCATTACGATGGCCAATGCGATTGCGCCGGAACATCTTTCCCTTTTTGTAAAAGACCCTTTCCAATATCTGGATCAAATTGTTAACGCCGGTTCCGTATTCTTAGGGGAGGACACCCCGCAAGCATTAGGGGACTATATCGCTGGGCCAAATCATGTTCTTCCTACGGGAGGGACGGCCCGATTCTTTTCTCCTTTATCTGTAGACGACTTTATTAAAAAAAGCTCGGTGATCTCTTATAGCAGGAAGGCTCTTTTAAAAAGTGGCGACCACCTCATTCGGATTGCAGAGGTCGAAGGACTAACGGCACACGCCAATATGGTAAGGGTTCGAACCGCCAACGGGCAGAGCGAACCGCCAACGGGCAGAGCGAACCGCCAACGGGCGGAGCGAACGGACCACTCCCGTTGGTCGCGGTGAATTTATAAACACGGTTACAATAATAAATTATCTACACAAAAAACAGGACTAAAAAGTGCGTAAGGCCCATATAGAGCGAAAAACAAAAGAGACCGACATCAGCGCCAAGCTCAATCTGGATGGCACAGGGACCTACAATATCAAGACCCCCTTCCCCTTTTTAGATCATATGCTGTCAGGGTTTACCAAGCATGGACTCTTTGATCTCACCCTTGCGGCAAAGGGAGACACCGAGATTGACGATCACCATACGGTGGAAGATATTGGGATTGTGCTGGGCGATACACTGGCCCAGGCGCTGGGAAATAAAGAAGGGGTCTGGCGGTTTGGACA
>SBBA01000169.1 GCA_005239925.1 Candidatus Troglogloeales bacterium
CCCTTATCAGGGGGACTTTCACTAGATTCCCCCCTGATAAGGGGGGTAGGGGGGTTGAGTCTTCGGTTTTTAGAGGTGTCATAATATAGGGTAGGGGCGGCCCCCCGTGGCCGCCCTTAAGGAGAAAACCATGCCGGACGTTTCCGGAATATTAGATATGGGACGACGCGCCCTGGGGACACATCAAAGGGCGATTTCTGTCATTTCGCATAATATCGCGAACGTGAACACCCCTGGGTACAGTCGGCAGGAGGCGGTTTATCGAACGTCTGATCCACGGAATGGCGTTTTTGCGACGGGCGTCGAATTACAACAGGTGCGCCGTGTGGTGGATCGTTTTTTGGAGGGGCGCATTATTTCCGAAAAATCTACCTTCGGGCGATTGGATACCGAAAAAGGGATGCTCGACCGAATGGAGGCCATTTTTCAGGATGCTACCGGTGAAGGCATCCACGATACGATCAACGGTTTTTTTGCGGCAGTGCATGATCTCAATAATCGCCCGTCGGGGGCTGCAGAACGCACGGTGCTACTGGAACGGGCAGACCGACTCACGCAACGGTTTCGTGTTACAGAAGGGCAATTCCAACAGTTGCGCGCCGATGCCGATGTCGAAATACGGGATCGTCTGAATGAGGTCAACAGCCTGGCGACCCGCATTGCCGATTTAAACCTCAAGATTCGTCGGGTGGAAAACGAGGGCGAAGGGGCGCACGATTTGCGCGATGAACGGGTACGCCTTTTAAATGAGCTCTCGGAGAAAATCGAGATTCATGTGATGGACGGGCCTGGAAAAGACCTTAAAGTCATTGTCGGACAGGATGGGGCAACCGCGCCACTTGTGATGGAGGATCGAGCCTATTTACTCTCCACTGTGGCGAGTTCCGACAATGATGATTTTGTCAGTATTTTGGGAAGCGCACCGTCGCCGGTGGATATTACCGATATGATTTCAGGGGGGCGGATTGGAGGCCTGCTTGCGCTTCGGGATCGCGTTTTGCCGGAGGCCATAGACCAACTGGATCAATTGGCCGCATCGATTGTGAATGAGTTTAATAACCAGCACAAAAAGGGATTTGGATTGGATGCCTCAACCGACCTGGATTTCTTTGCCCCTTTAACGGGAACGGTTACGCCGCTGGGCGCCAATAGAGGAAACGCCACTGTGACCGCGGTGATTGCGCCCCCCGAGCCTATTGTAGACCCCGGTCTGGGGGAGCCGGTTGTTCCGCCTGCTGAACTGACGCTTGATCCGTATGAATTGTCTTTTTCAGATGGCCGGCTGACCATTCGTAATATGACGACGGGGGCCGCAACGAGCACGACAGAAGCCGCCGTTACGTTTGAGGCGATTGATTTTGCCGTGACGGGAACGATGGCCGAAGGAGACCGGTTTAGAGTGAGCATGCACAAAGGGGTTTCCGGTGATATGAAGGTGGTGCTTACCAACCCGGACCAGATTGCGGGGGCGTCGTCGGCTGAAACATTGCCCGGTGGAAATGCCAATCTCCTGGCCTTGGCGAAGTTGCAAGACAAGCAGGTGTTTGCCTTAAAAGGGGCGACGTTTCAGGGTTTTTATGGGAGTTTTATCGCAGAGGTAGGTGTGCGTTCCCAACAGGCCAAGGTGAATCTTTCGGTACAGGAGACGGCCCAGGAGAAGCTCAACACACTGAGGGAAGAGGTTCAGGGGGTCTCGTTGGATGAAGAGATGGCCCGATTGATTCAGTTTCAAAGGGCCTATCAGGCATCGGCCCGAATGGTCACAACGGCCGATACGCTTTTAGAGACGATTATTGGATTAAAATCGTAGGGGGTTAGTTACTGTTTTCAAAATAGCTTTACATTAAAAGGTCTGTCATTCCGGCATGGTTCTAGCCGGAATCCAGAACTGTCTGGAGTGGCGTAACCCTGGATTCCGGCTTAAACATTGCCGGAATGACGAGAATTTTTATAGGGATATTTTACTAGGTAAGGGCAGTCCGATGCGCGTTACAGAGAAGATGCTTTTTGGTTTCAGTATGGATCGTTTGCGGCAACAGGCAAGTGGTCTGTTAAAGGCGCAGGAGCGGTCTGTGACGGGAAAAAGAGTGACCCAGGCCTCTGATGATCCGGTTGCCGCGAGCCGCGCCCTCAATTTTAAAAGAACGATAGCCCAGGTGGATCAACGTTTACGCAACGTGACCGAGGCAGAACGGTTTTTGTCGATTAGCGATGAGACGCTGAAGGATGTCGAGGGGGAACTGCACAAGGCCTCGGAGTTGGCCATTGATATGGCGAGCGCGTCCAAAACGCCCCAGGATCGGAAAAACGCCATACACGAACTACAACAGATATTTGACCAGTTGGTCAATTTGGCGAATACAAGGCATGACGGCCAATCCCTTTTCGCCGGGAACAAGGTCAATACGACCCCCTTTGATTTTGAGGCCGACTGGAAGGGCCAGTTTATTGGCAAATCCCTTCCCGATGGAAATATTGATATTACGGCCAGTACCGATCCCAGTATCCCCCCTGATCCCAATTTTCCTTTAAGCGATATACTCAATGTCACCGTGGATGGGATTAATGTTCAGATCGTTCTGGATGCAGGGTCTTTCGATGGCGTTACCCTTGCCGACGAGATACAACGAAAAATAAACGATCATCCCGACATGGTGGCTGCGGGCAAAACGGTGACAGTTGAATTTGCGCTGGATAATCCCGATGATCCGAACTTTAGTGCCAGTCATTTTGTAATTACGTCCGATACGATAAAAGGCCGATCCTCGGTGGTGGTTAATCCGCCAACCGGCATTAAAATTGGTCTTGGGATTAACGATAGCATGGACATCATGATTGATGGACAGCCGGTTTCAATTACCTTAAGCGAAGGGATATACAAGGATGGCGCTGCCCTAGCAGCTGAGTTAGAAAGCCGATTAAACGATGCCGGGCAATCACTAAAAGTACAATTTGATACCGACCATTTTGTTTTGACCCCATTTGGGGGTAAGCCATTTGTGCATCCCCTTCCGACTACATTGCCGTTTGGAGATGCGCGTCTTGCGTTGGGATTGATTGATGGGAAAAGCCGGCTTTCAGGGACAGAATACCTTGGAGATAAGGGTGAGATGCCGGTTTGGATTGAGCCGGATCGCCCGTTCACAAAAAATTTGACGGGGATGGATGTCTTTAAGGGAGGGAGCGGGGCCTCTGGGGCCGATCTTTTTGCCGATCTTTTGAATCTGAAAATCGCACTCGACCTGGATGATAATCTAGGCATCAAAACGGCGGTTGCTGCCATGAATAAGGCGAAAGAGCAGATCAGCACGGAGCGGGCCGGTATTGGGGCCAGGCTCAACCGCGTGGAGGCGACACGGGTGATTCTGGAGGAAGTTAAGGTTTCCACGGAAACATTCCGATCAGGGGAGGAGGATATTGATCTGGCGAAGGCAATTTCAGACTTGATACAGCAACAAAACGCGTTGGAAGCGACGCGATCGGTTGCGGCCAGGGTACTGGAGGCGCCAACGCTCTTAAACTTTTTAAGATAAACAAATCCGCTACGAGCGGAAGCGAACGGAGCCCTCCCGTTGGTCGGTCTGGGCCCACCGATGTCGTTACACAAAAAATATCTACGCAAAAAACGTAGATGTCACCAAAAGAAAGTCTAATAAATCCCCCCCTTCAAGGGGGGAGTAGGGGGGATGGGTTTTATAAAAAGGCCCATCCCCACTACCTAACCTTGAAAGGGAGGAAGAAGGAGAGGGGACTATGCTGGTTCTTACACGTCGAGGGGGAGAGGCCATTGTTGTTGGCGAAAAGATCTCGATTACCATCTTGGAGGTCCGAGGGACCCAGGTGCGTATTGGGATCGAGGCCCCCAAAGAAGTTTCGATTTATCGCAAGGAGTTGTATCTTGATATCGTGGGCGCCAATAAGAAGGCCGTTTTGATAGACCGCCAGCGTTTGAGTACGGTGCTTTCCAAGATGAAGGCCGTTGAAACGCCGGAGGTGGTTGGGAAAGGAGTAGAGAAAAATGGGAAAATGGATTGAAGAAAGTGGCATTATTAATTGTCCAACAGGGTTATTGGGGTTTCCACATACCCATCGGTTTATGATTTTAGAATCGGACGTGGATCAGCCGATCTTTCGTTGGTTACAATCGGTAGATGATTCCGAGGTGGCCTTTCTGGTCGCCGATCCTGAAATCTTTATCGAGAATTATTGGGAGACCGTCTCGGTTTCCGATCTCTCTGACTGTGATTTACAGCCGTTTGAGATGCCGATTTTTCTCGTGATTATTACCGTCCCTGCGGAAGACCCCTATACCATGACCGCCAATTTATTGGCTCCGCTGGTTCTGTCACCCCGCACAAAAACCATCAAACAGGTTGTTTTATCCAATTCAAATTATTCGTCTCAACATCCTATTTTTGAAAGGGTTCGTGCGGCGTTGGTGGGTGGAATTCCCTAAAGTTTTAATTGGGGAAAGCCGAAAAGTAAGTAGAGGGGCGTATATGCAATGCGCCCGATAGAGATTAACCGAAGAGGGCAAGGATGCCCGATAGCGGAAGGCAGGTGCCGCTTCCTCTAAAAAAGAGGAGGGGAAACGCACCTCTGGACCTCGCTCTAATTAAGGAGGATAACAATGTTAGTGGTCAATACGAATGTAAGTTCGCTGAAGGCGCAAAGGGAGTTGTCTCATACCCGGTTTAATTTGTCCATGGCGATGCAGAGAATTTCAAGCGGTGTGAAGTTGAATTCCTCCAAGGATGATCCCACCGGTATCGGTATTAGCCAGCGAATGACCTCTCACATCAAGGGGCTTTCCATGGCGATGCAGAACGCCAATGATGGAATCGGCTTTTTACAGACCGCAGAAGGGGCGCTGCAAGAGGTAACCACACTGCTGCAGCGAATGCGGGAATTGGCCGTGCAGGCAACGGATGGGGTTAATAACCCGTCTGACTTACGTGCCATGCAGAACCAGATTATAGAATTTAATGCCGAAATTAGCCGGATTGCGTCGGATACCGAACTGAATGGTAATAAACTCTTAAATGGCGATGTGGTGAATGCCGAGTTTCAGGTGGGAATTCGGTTTGATCAAACGATTAGGGTATCAATTCCCGGTATAGCTGCAAGAGAGATGGGTCACTATTCCACCTTCACGAACGCCACCGGTCTCTCGGCGATGGGTGCGGCCCAATTGGGCGTGGCCCAAGGGGAGGCCCCAGAAAATCTTGTTAAAGGACAAAATATAACCATTCGTGGATTTTCAAGTGATGTAGAGGGTTCTCAAATTGCGGTTGGTTTTGAGGAATCGGCAAAGGTTATTGCGGAAAAGATCAACCGAGAATCAGGGCGGTCGGGCGTTTCTGCCACGGCAAAGACAACGCTAATCCTGGAAGAAGTTTATAATTCCTCCGTGGCTGGCGCACAGTCCATTTCGTTTCGGCTCTATGGGGCCAATGTAAAGCAGGGGTTTGATACCACGAATGCTGCAAACATTTTGGCCAACATCGAGGCTAACACCAAGGATGGTTTAAAAAACCTGGTATCTGCGATTAACAAAGAGACGATCAAGACAGGGATCACCGCGATCTTTAGAGAAGAGGATGCTAATAACGGTCCTAGAATCGAACTGGTGCAAGAGGATGGGGAGGATATCAGTATTGAAGGATTTTCTAATGCCAGTGGAAATGAAGACCCCTTTGCGGAAAGCACGATGTTGGTAACCGGTGCTCAGGGAACAGAACGGGTAACGCTTACTGAAAAAGGTTCTGAGGATAGTGTGACAGTCGGTGGCACCGTGACGTTTCATTCCTACAAGGCGTTTACAGTGACATCGGACGCCATTGAGGGTGAAAGTCTCTTTAAAAGTGGTTTTGAAGGGGCGCTTCAAGGGGCGGAGTTTTTCGCGTTATCCAATGTAGACCTTTTCAAGGAGGGAGGGGCCGCAGAGGCCCTTCATGTGATTACCAGTGCGTTGGATTTTGTGAGTTCGCTTCGAGGTGAATTAGGTTCGCTCCAAAACCGGTTTGAATCCACCGTGGCCAATTTAGGCTCGGTGAAGGAAAATGCGGAAGCGGCTCGTGGACGTGTGGAAGATGCCGACTTTGCGGAAGAGACGGCCAAACTGACAAAGGCGCAAATTTTGCAGGAGGCAGGGATTGCAATCTTGGCGCAGGCCAATACGATTCCGCAAACCGTTTTAGCTCTGCTTCGTGCATAGTAAAGGAGGAAGAGAAACATGAACCTAGAAGGAGTGCAAAGTGTGCTGATGTTCCGACCCATGGAACTCACCTTTGATCAGAATCTGCCTGAACCGGCACAGGCGGAAACCGAACAGGGTATGCCCGCAGAGGCCCCCGCTGCTCCTGAGGCGACAACCGATCCGGTCATTCAGTTTTCTCCCGATGCAGTTTCAGGCAAGATGATGATGAAGGTGGTTGATCCGGAGTCCGGGGAGGTGGTTCGCCAGATTCCACCGGAGGATATGGTTGCCATTTCAAGGATGTTGGGCCTGCTCTTTGATCGGGTTGCATGAATAAGCCCAAAAGCGGTATGCTGGGGATAGAGGGGCGCTTTGTATGGGTGTCAAGGCCCCTTGAATATTGCGGTTGCCGTTAGATCAAGGGGAGTTTCCAATGCCTCAAATCGCTCAAACAGGGTTTTCAGGATCTCCGTCCAAGCTGGATATCAGCTCAATTGTACAAAAGCTGGTTTCGATTGAGAAACGGCCGATTGATGCGGCGCGTCGAAAGCAAACCAGTATTACCGCCGAACTTTCTTCTTTTTCAGCCTTGCGCGTCAGCCTTTCCGGCTTGGTAGCGGCGTTGACTCCATTAAAATCGCTCAGTTCATTTCATTCCAAATCAGTTTCTTCCTCTGATTCAACTCGCGTTACCGCAACGGCCAACTCGTCTGCCATTGTAGGCGCCTCCACCGTCAATCAAGTGGTGCAGCGCGCACAATCCCATAAATTACAATCGGCGCCTTATGCTTCCAACGCAGAGGTGATTGGTACTGGCACGTTAAAAATAAAGGTTGGAGAGGGACAAGAAACGGTTATTAACATTGATAGGGATCACCAATCCCTTTCTGAGATTCGTGATAAGATAAATGTCGCCAATGCCGGTGTGACCGCATCGATTCTGAGGCTCAATGAGGCGGAATATCAATTGCTATTACAGGCCAGTGAGAGCGGTGAGAAAAATACCATTCGTGTGGATGTGACCGATAGCGATGGGAACCATAATGATTTAAGTGGGCTTTCCCAGTTACGCTATACCCCTTCTACTGACCCGCAAAGTGACGTGCAGAATCTGACCGAAACGCAGGCGGCGCAGGATGCCATTGTTGAAATTGATGGCTCCCGTTTCTCTCGATCTACCAATACCATTTCGGACGCAATTCCCGGGGTGACCTTAACGCTCCTGAAGGAAACCGAACAGAATGCGAATATTGCGATCAATGTTTCGACCAGTGCAGCCGCTGTAAAGGCTCAAATTGAATCGTTTGTCAACGCCTATAACATAGTAATCAAGGAACTTAATACCGCTCAGGCGTTTAATCCGGAAACAGGGTTAAAAGGCCCCCTGCTGGGGGATGGGGCGGCACGGGCCATTACCAACCAGCTTCAGTCGCTGGTTCGAGGACGTGTGGCAGGTTTGAAAAGCCCCCATTCCAGCGTGGTTCATATTGGAATTACCTCCAATGTTGATGAGGCATTGAAAACCGACGGTACCTTGAAGATTGATTCGGGTAAATTAGAAGCGGCGCTTCAGGCCGACCCACTTGCGGTGGGTCGTGTATTTGCCCTTGTTAACAGTACGGTTGATCCCACCGTCTCAACGACCACATCGGGGATAGCCGACCAAATGTTTAAATCGGTTTCGGCGCTGCTTCGTCCCAAGACGGGGGAGATTGCCCTAAAAGAAAAGGGGTTGAAAGGCTCTATTGCCGCAATTGAAGATGAGGTGCAGAAGTTGGGAAGGAAGGTAGAGGAGTTTGAAACGCGAACACGCGATAAGTTTGCAAAGCTAGAAGGGGTGCTGGAAGGAATTGCAGGCGTCGGTTCGGGGTTGTCGAGCCAGCTTTTGCAAATCTCTAACTTATTAAGCTCTCTTCGGACACGAAGTCCGAGACGGGTATCCACGTAAATAGGGTTCGAACGGAAAGATGGGCGTTTTTGCTCAGACTCTAAACAGGGTAATGATTTTCTCATATGATGAATAACGGTTATCAACAATATCAAAGGGCCAACGTGACATCGGCGACGCCTGAGACATTGGTGGTTTTGCTCTATAGCGAGTTATTATGTTCTTTGGCCTCGGCACGGGATGCATGCAGGCGGAACGACGCGATCACCAAGAATAAAAACACTATCAAGGCTATCCGCATACTGACCGAACTGATGATCTCGTTGAATATGGAAGAGGGGCAGGAGGTGGCGTTGAATTTATCTCTTCTCTATGAATATATCTCCAAAAAATTGCTTCAGGTGGGTCGTGATATGGCAACGGGGCCGTACGATGAAGCAATTAAGCTGCTTCACCCTCTTAAAGAAGCCTGGGAGTTAGTGGCCTCTCCCAAGGGGACGGCGCATACCGCTCTTGCGGCTGCCGTGACCGCATAGCCATGAACACCGATCCCCCTTCTCCCCAGGCCGATCTCTTTACGCCACTCGAAACACTCTATCAACTGGCATTGAACCTGACCGTATTGGCGGAAGGCCGATCTGGCGATCTGGACAAGCAAATCGCCATTGAAGAGACCCGCAAGGGCATTATAGAAGAAGCGGGCCAAATCCTGGGAGAAATCCAGAATGTTCTCTTAGACGAGGGGAGTGCCACAGATATACACTTCGATCCGAATATCCTGGAGCAAAGGAGGGAACGCCTTAGTCTGCTCATCGAACAGATTCAGGCGATTGACCGACAAAGAGCCGCTGGGTTTCAGGGAGAACAGGCCATCCTCCGGCACGACCTTCACCAATCGAACCTTGGAAAACAGGCGATTACCAAGTATCAACAAAACATTTCGCCAGACAGTTGACGCCAAGTTTGTGACGATCTTACGAACACCTTGACGTTGGCATCGTAAAACTGTCTTTATTCCCCTCAAAATACCCATAAAAATCCTGTTGCAAAAACGGCATAACCATTGCAGAATAGGCAGGTAGGTTATTCCATTCATCCCCCGCCGGGGCCGGATGAGATTTAAAGGAGGAAGGTAGAATGTCAGAAGAAAAGAAAGAAGAAGCAGGTCATGGAGAAGAGGAAGGGGAAAAGGCTAAAAAAAAGAAACTTCCGGTTCTGTGGATTATTGTAGGCCTTCTCGTTGTGTTAATCGCCGTTGGGGGGGTGTTGATTGTTATGTTGAGCGGCGGTGGAGGGGAGGAGAAGGCGGATAAGCATGGAAAGAAAGAACATGTAGAAGAAGAGGCGCATGACGAACATGCGGAGGAAGCATCCGCCGAAGGAGAACATGCCGCAGCCGAAGGGGAAGAAGGAGGTCATGGTGGCGGTGATGGAGAGGCGAATTGTCCGCATGCGGTAGAAGAGGGAGGAGGCCATGGCGCCCCCAAAGGACCAGTGTTGAAGGACATCTATCCTCTGGATCCCTTCATTGTCAATTTGTCCGGTGAATCCGAAAGGAACTTTCTCAAGGTGACGGTACACTTAAAGCTGGCCAAGGCCGAGTGTACACCCTTTGTGGATCCCCATGTGCCTGAAATTCGGGATAGCATCCTACTCCTTCTATCGAGCAAAGAATACGAAATGATCAAATCGGTTCAGGGCAAGATGGAATTAAGGGATGAGGTATTGGAACGAGTAGATCACATTGTAAAAGGGAACCGGGTAAAAGGGGCCTTCTTTACCGATTTTGTGGCCCAGTAGGGGTGGCCCCCTGTGGCCGCCCAAAAGGTATGGTCGTCCAGGGGCAGACGCGGAGGTCTATTAGAGAATGTAGGGACGAACCTGTGTGTTCGCCCGAAGACGGGGTAGACACGGAGGTCTACCCCTACGAGTAGGGTGATGTCATGACGGAGAAGATTTTATCACAAGATGAGATGGATGCCCTTTTGCAAGGGGTGCAGAGCGGCCAGATTGATACACGAACGGCCCCCGGCCCCACGGCAGGGGTACGTCCTTATGACCTTCTCAACTTAAATCACTTTGTCACGCTACATCCGGTTATGGCCATCAAAGTGGTGAGTAATCGTATGATTATATCCTGCAGGGTGGCGATGCGAAAACTTTTTCGAAAGCCGGTTACGATGGAACTCACTATCGTCGAAATGAATAAGTTCGACACCTTCATAGAAACGATTCCCCCCATGAGCAGCTTTCACCTTCTGAAGGTAGAACCCCTGTCCAAGACCGTGCTTCTGATCCTGACGGCGGAGATGGTCTATTTTTTATTGGACCATTTCTATGGTGGTGGTGGAAAATTGCATGCCAGAACGGAGGGAGGATACACATTGATCGAGCGGATGTTTATCCAAAAGGTGGTTGATCTGCTTCTTTCTGAATTTCAAAAGGCATGGGACTTTGTGCGTCCTGTTAAGATTTCCATGACTCGAACCGATTCCACTGCACGAACCATGAGGGTGTTGCCCGATAAGGATTGGGTGGTTACCGCCCGACTTAAACTCGGTTTTGATGAGTCTGGACAGGACTTCTACTTCTGTTTTCCCTTTGCGCACCTTGAACCGCTTCGTGAGAAATTATATGGAGGTCATGAGATTCAAGTCATTGTGCGAACGGATAAGAGCGATGCGGCCTTAAAACAACATTTAATAGACAGCGGCTATGTGACCGCTGCCGTTTTGATTGGCTCTGCGGCGCTGACCGTTCCCGAAGTCATTCGGTTGGAAGTGGGCGATGTTGTTCAGTTGGATCGCAAAGCGGATGCGGACTTTGAACTAATGTTTGAGAATATATCCAAATTTTATGGTCGGCCGGGGACATTTGAAGGGAAGAATGCCTTCCAAATTAAATCACTGGTTCCGCCTAAACCCTAATCCGCCAACGGGCGGAGGCGAACTACAACTTCCATTGGTCGCTGTGGAGATGTAGATATCATCAACGAAGCGTTTATGGTTGTAAAAGCTGGGTATGTAATGAAGGAGAAACACGATGGCAGATGAAAAAGAAACACCCAAGGCCCCTGAAGAAAAGGCAGGGGCTGAACCGAGTGTAGGAGCAGGGGCAGAGCCAGGAGCGGGATTGAAACCCGATCCTGAATTAGCCCGGAAAAAGAAGGGGCTGCCTCCGTTTGGCGATCTTGAACAAAAGGTGGTTAATCCGGCCTCAGCGCCCGGCAATATGAATCTGCTTCTGGATGTTCCGATGAAGGTTGCCGTGCAATTGGGCAATACCCGAATGCTGATCAAAGAATTATTACAGTTGGGGCAAGGATCGGTTATTCAATTAGATAAGATCGCCGGTGATCCAATGGATGTTTACATCGGTGATAAGATGATTGCACGGGGTGAACTCGTTGTGGTCAACGATATGTTTGGGGTACGTATTACCGATATTGTTAGTCCGGTTGAACGGATTGAGACGTTTAAATAAGGCAGGATTATGGGTGCCTCTAAAAACTAAAGGCTCAACCCCCCTACCCCCCTTATCAGGGGGGGATATGTGGAAGTCTCCCTGATAAGGGAGATTGAGGGGGTTGTAAGATAAGGAGTGAAAAACAATGGACGTGTTTTTGAGCTTATTAAAAATGTCGGGGGCATTGCTGGTTGTGCTGGGAGGGATTGCGCTAACGGCGTATCTCGCCAAACGGTTTGTCTACCCACGCCTGGGACTCAAACAGGCACCGATACAAGTCCTCGCCACTTCCTACCTGGGGCAAAAGAGACAAATTAGCTTAGTTGAAGTGAATGGCGTCTATCTCCTGCTTGGCGTGACCCCCAATCAGATTTCTCTGCTGACCCAGATGGACAAATTTCCTATAAACACGGGAGGAATGGCATGAGAAAGGCGCAGATTCTCATTGCACTATTTATCTTGGGTATTTTTCTCTTTGGGCAGGGGGTTGTTTTTGCCCAGGAGGTGGCCGAATCCGTAGCAACCGAGCCGCCGCGTCCCCCCTTAATTGCGATTACGATGGGGGAGACACAGAAGCCGTTGGCGGTGGGCATCCAGATCATGATCTTGCTGACGGTGCTCACACTGGCGCCAGCTATTCTGATCATGGTGACTTCGTTTACCCGCCTCATCGTCGTTTTTTCATTCCTAAGGCAGGCGCTGGGAACCCAGCAGGCGCCGCCGAATCAGGTCTTAATCTCGCTGGCCCTGTTTTTAACCATGTTTATCATGTCGCCGGTGATCACCAAGATCAACACCGAGTCGTTACAGCCCTATTTACACGAAGAGATTACGCAACAGCAGGCCCTTGATCGGGCGGAGGCGCCGATCCGTACATTCATGTTCAAGCAGGTGCGGGAAAAGGACCTTTCGCTGTTTGTAGATATTGCCAAACTTAAACAGCCCAAAAATTACACCGAAATCCCCACCCATGTGCTGATTCCGGCCTTCATGATCAGCGAGCTACGACTGGCCTTTCAAGTGGGGTTTTTGATTTTTCTGCCGTTTCTGGTCATTGATCTGGTGGTGGGATCGGTTCTGATGTCGATGGGTATGATGATGCTTCCCCCGATCATGGTTTCGCTTCCCTTTAAGCTGATTCTCTTTGTGTTGGCCGACGGGTGGTATTTAGTGGTCGGATCGATGGTGAAGAGTTTTGGATAATCCGCCGACGAGCGGAACCGCCAGCGGAAGCGAACGGAGCCCTCCCGCAGCCGGCGTTCCGGCCATTGGTCGGTCTGGGTTTGCTGATGTTGTTACACTAAAAGTTATCTACGCGAAGGAGTACATCATGACGCCGGAATTTGTGATCGATTTGGGACAGCGCACCATTGAAACTGCGCTTTTTCTTTCCGCGCCGCTTTTGATTTCGACGCTCATCATCGGATTGCTGGTCAGCCTGTTTCAGGCGGTGACACAGATTAACGAGTCCACGTTGACCTTTCTCCCCAAGATTCTCGCGGTTGCCGTGTCGCTGATGGTCTTTTTCCCGTGGATGCTGTCGCTTATTGTCGGTTTTACCGCCAATATACTTACTCATATTCCTGACTATATTCGTTGAGGTCCCTATGCATCCGATGTCATCTATGAATACCATTTCAGACGTTGTCGAAGTCATTTGGCGACACGAGCTGGCCTTCCTGTATATCATGACCCGGATCGGCGCCTTTACCGTGGCGATTCCCTTGCTCGGCAGCGGCGGCACCCCCCCCTATATCAAGGGGCTTTTTGTTGTGGCTGCAACGTTTGCGCTCTTTCCCGTTGTGCGTTACGCGTTTCCTGAACCGGCCGTTCCAATGTACAAACTCGACCCCTGGATGTTCGTCATTGATATGCTTTCGGAAATCATGATCGGCATGGCCATTGGATTGGGGGTGCGTGCTATTTTTGCGGCGGTCGAAGTCGGCGCAGAGGTGTCGGGTATGCAGATGGGTTTTGGATTAGCGGGCGCATTTGACCCGATCTCCAATCAACAGGTCTCTTTAATGCGACAGGTGCATATCGCCCTGGCCGCGCTTATTTTTCTCACGGTCAACGGCCATCACGCCGTGTTGTATGCCCTGTCCAAAAGTTTTGAATGGGTGCGTCCGGCCGGATTTGTCATGAAGGGCGCACTCGTGGATCAGATCATTCGGATGGGATCGGATATGTTTATTTTGGGGATGCGGATTGGCGCTCCCGTGATCATTGCCCTGATTCTAGCCCAGATGGCGATGGGGGTCATTTCCAGGGCAGTGCCGCAAATCCAGATTTTCCTGATCAGTTTCCCGCTAATGATTGGTATCGGCCTGATTGTTTTTGGCCTATCTCTTTCTCTCTATACGAGCCTTCTGCAGGGTCAGATGACTCGAACGCTAGAATTAAGATTGGTGGACGTCCTCATGAACGTGAGGCCCACAGACGAGCCTATGGTTGCCGGCCATACGATTAAGGATGGCCCGGCCGAACGGCCCGCCTCCAAAGGCGCTATCAAACCCGTGGGTCATGGCGGGCTTGCGGATAAGGGGGAATTCTAAATGGCGGAGCAGCAGCTACAGGAACGCACTATACCCGCTACCCCACGACGCCGTGAAGAGGCACGGGAGCGGGGCGATATTGCCAGGTCGCGTGAGCTGATTTCCGCCGCCATTATATTGGCCGGTGCCCTGATCATTCTTTGGATGGGGGAAACCATTGTGGGTTCACTTATCGATAGCGTTTCTTTTAGCTGGTCGAACCTGTCAATGGCGCCAATGACACAAAAGGGACTGTCTGATCTGGTGAATAATACGATTATTGATGCGCTTCAGGTCGTGATTCCTCTGGTCGGATTTTTTGCCGTGGTGGGTATTGTGGCATCAATTGGCCATTATGGGTTTATCTGGTCCGATCAGGCCCTGGCCTTGGATTGGAACCGTATCAATCCGTTTGATGGATTTGGCCGACTGTTTACGTTAACGGCCCTTTTTGAACTGGCCAAAACCCTTATTAAATTTCTGGTGATCGGATGGGTTGTCTACAAGGTGGTTGAACATGATATTCCTGAAATTATTACGACGGTACAAATGCATCCCAGGGCCATATTGACGCAGTTGAGCGATAAGTTGGTGCGACTGCTTCTCTATTCCGGGTTGGTGATGGCCGTGCTGGGTATTCTCGATTATGGATACCAATGGTGGGATCATGAACGTAAACTGCGAATGACGCCACAGGAAATGAAAGAAGAGATGCGACAAACCGAAGGAGATCCGTTCATTCGCGCCCGTATTCGATCTATTCAACGCGAGATGGCGCGTAAACGCATGATGGCCGAGGTGCCCAAGGCAACGGTGGTGATTACCAACCCGACCCATTTGGCGGTGGCTTTACGCTACGAGCCGACTAAAATGGCTGCGCCGCGCGTGGTGGCCAAAGGCGCCGATTATGTCGCACAGGTGATTCGAGAATTGGCCGATGCACATGGCATTTTGCGTGTTGAAAATAAACCGCTAGCACAAACCCTTTATAAAACGGTTGACGTGGGGCAGGATATTCCCTCCCATCTATATCGGGCCGTGGCGGAGATACTGGTTTATGTCTATAAGCTCAAGGGCGGTTATCAGGGGGTAGTGAGGGCATCACATGGCTAAGGCAGAAACAAAGGTCGCTAAAGTCGTTGTAGAGCAACCAAGCACGGGCTTTCAAAATGCGGATATTGTGGTCAGCCTGGGTGTGGTGACCGTTCTCCTGGTGATGGTATTGCCTCTTCCACGTTTTCTGGTAGACCTGTTGCTGGCGTTTAGTTTTACCTTGTCGCTCCTGATTCTCTTTGTCGCGATTTACGTGCTCCGCCCCGTTGATTTCTCCACCTTTCCTTCTGTGCTTCTTTTTACAACGTTGTACCGGTTGGCCCTGACCGTTGCGACCACCCGTTTGATTTTACTGCATGGTCATGAGGGGATGGACGCGGCGGGCCAGGTGATTCGGTCGTTTGGCGGATTCGTAGTGGGTGGAAATTATGTGGTCGGCACCATTGTGTTTACGATTCTGGTGATTATCAACTTTGTGGTGATTACAAAGGGTGCAGGCCGTATCGCGGAGGTCGCCGCGCGATTTATGTTGGACGCGATGCCCGGAAAACAAATGAGCATTGACGCCGATCTTAACGCCGGTCTGGTGGATGAGGCAGAGGCGCGGCGACGGCGTGCGGCGATTTCTCAGGAGGCCGATTTTTATGGCGCCATGGACGGCGCGAGCAAGTTTGTTCGGGGAGACGCGATTGCATCCATTCTGATGATTATCGTGAATATCGTAGGTGGGTTGGGCATCGGTGTGATTCAGAAGGGAATCTCCATTAGCGAGGCGGCGCAGAATTACACACTGCTCACCATTGGAGAGGGATTGGTGACGCAGATTCCGGCGTTGTTGCTTTCGACCGCGGCGGGTATTGTCGTCTCCCGCGCGGCTTCGGCCGAGAATTTGGGTACGGAGGTGGGTCGTCAGATTATGAGATACCCTCAGGCGGTGATGGGCGCGGGGGGGATCGTGGGGTTTATGGGGCTCATTCCGGGGTTGCCTCATCTGGCCTTGTTGGCCATGGGAGGCGCGTTGGCTTATCTGGGATACACCTCGGATCGGTCGCAAAAAGAGGCCAGAAAGGCGCAGCTTCTGGAGGAACAAAAGCCGATTCGCCTGCCTGAAAAGGTGGACAGTATTGCGCCGTTGGACCTTTTGGAACTTAACGTGGGGTATGGTCTTATCCCTCTGGTGGATGAACGGCAGGGCGGGGAGCTTCTAAAACGGATCACGTCGTTGCGCAATCAATTGGCAATGGAGTTGGGATTCCTGGTGCCTCCTGTACATATCCGTGACAATCTACAACTCAAACAGAATGAGTACCTGATTTTAATCAAAGGTGTGGAGGTCGCACGGGGCGATTTATTAAACGGCTATTTTCTGGCGATGAACCCTACCGGTGTGATGAAAGGTGATATTCAAGGGGTGCCGACCAAGGAGCCTTGTTTTGGTCTGCCTGCCCTCTGGGTGACTCCCGAGGAAAAAGATCGTGCCCAGATGGCGGGATATACCGTAGTGGATCTTCCCTCCGTTTTGGCGACGCATATTACGGAAATCGTGCGTAATCATGCCTATGAACTGCTGGGACGGCAGGAGACGCAGGGTCTGCTCGATCAGTTTAAAAAAGACTCCCCCAAGGTGGTTGAAGAATTGATTCCCGCGATGATCTCTCTAGGTACGTTGGTGAAGGTACTGAGCAATCTGCTTCGAGAACGGGTGCCAATTCGTGACCTACGCACTATTTTGGAAACCCTGGCGGATTATGCCCCGATGACCAAGGACCCGGACAACCTAACCGAATATGTCCGGCAGGCCCTGGCGCGAACGATTACACGGCAATATCAAACCTCTGATCGCACGTTGCCGGTGATTAATGTTGATCCCCGGCTGGATCAGAAAATTGCCTCTGCGATTCAGCAGACGCCGCAGGGGGCCTATCTTGCGCTGGACCCCCTTTTGGCGCAGCGGATTTTTGTAGCCGTGCGACAGGCGGTTGAACGGGTGTCGGTGCGCGGCATTTCTCCGGTTATTTTGTGTTCGTTGGCGATACGGCCTCATTTGCGGAAATTATTGGAACGAATGTTTCCCTCCTTGGCGGTGCTTTCTTCCAGTGATGTGGCAGCCCAGGTACAACTTCAATCACTCGACACGGTGAGGGTCAGCGATGCGGATTAAGATTTTTGAGGCGCCGCAAATGTCCGAGGCGATGGCTATGGTCAAAGCAGAAATGGGGGTTAACGCCGTAATTCTGGATGCCAAAGAAGTGAGACGGGGCAACGGAATCCTTTCTCCTTTTTCCGCTCCTGTTGCAGAGGTGGTAGCTGCAACCGATCTCACCTTTATGGAGGAGTCCGTGCTGCTTAAAAAACAGATGAGCATGCCCAATCTGCCTGTTCCCACGGCTTCTGCACCGAGGCCGTCTGTTCCAAGACCAGCGGTATCGCCCGTTCCCGTACAAAAGAGGCCTGTTGCAAAACCAGCGGTATCACCTGTTGCTGTACAGAAAGTGTCTGTTCCAAGACCAGTGGCATTGCCCGCTCCCACACCAAAGCCGTCTGCTACAGGGCCATCGGTATTGCCTGCCCCCGTACAGAAGCAGCCGGTTACAAAACCAGCGGTATCGCCCGTAGGGGCGTATGGCAATACGCCAAAAGCGCCGATCAAGTCTGTCGTCAAACGGCGGATACCCAAGGCGTTGCTATTTGCTCAGAAATCGGAAAAAACAAGCTTCCTCTTTGGTTTTAGATTTCGGCCGGTTCCAGCAAGTGTAATCCCGTCTGAAACCAGAACGCTGACTACGGCTACAGTAAAAAAGGCCGCTTACGAAGTAAAACAGCAATCGGTGCCCAAGCCGCAAGCGTCGTCAGGCCCGCAGTCGGCGTCCCGACCGCAGTCGGCGTCCCGACCGCAGTCGGCGTCCCGATCGCAGGCGGCGTCTCAACCGCAGGCGTCGTTACGCCCAGAGGTGTTGGTTGAAGAAACGGATGAGTCGCTTTCCGAGGCAGAGACATCCCGTCCCATTTCACAGGAAGAGGGGGGCCAGTTTTATGAATATTTTAAATCCCTTTATGCAAAATCGGTAACGCCAATCACAGCAGTTGAAAGAGCCACAGCGGTGGCCCCGGCCCCAGCGGTGACACCGACTACGACGGATGAGCCGCTTCCGCAGTCGGCGTCCCAACCGCAGTTGGCGTTCCGACCGCAGTCGGCGTCCCGACCGCAGTCGGCGTCCCGACCGTTGGATGCTGTGGATATGACGATGCCTGTGGGCGAGGTATCTCCTGTGGATGAAATATCACCTGCTGATGTGACGCCTGAGATCGGGACGCCGGTTGTAAACGCAACACCCAAAATACTGCCTGAGGTCAAAGAAACACCCGCTGTGGACATAACGACCTCAGTTTCTCCTTCACCGTGCGTAACGAACAAGGTGATCTGCCCCCTCCCTCTGGAGGGGGTGTTAAGAGGACTCTATATAAAGGTTCTGGAAGCGGGCGTGGATTCGGAAACGGCGGGACATCTTTTTGGAATGGCCAAAAAGAAGTTAGAGGGGGATAATCTCACAGAGGAGGTATTAAAGGCCTATATTCAGAAAATCGTTCGAGAGTGGATTGTAAAATTTGCGAACCCCGCGCCGGTTTCCGGGCCTGAAAAAATGATTGCCATTGTGGGGCCAACGGGAGTCGGAAAGACCACCACACTGGTTAAGATTGCAGCGCGTCTCTATCGGCAGAAAAAGAAGGTGACATTGGCAACGTTAGACACCTATCGTATCGGCGCGGTGGAACAGCTCCAAATGTATGCTAAAATTCTGGGGGTGCATGCCCGTGTGATTACATCACCTGATATGCTGGTTGCTTTTTGGAAGTCGCGACAGGAAGAGGAGTATTTATTGTTGGATACCACGGGACGATCCCCCTATCATGAGGCCAAAGTGAATCAATTAGCCTGGCTAGCACAGGTGCCCGTTGAGACGCACTTGGCTCTCTCCGCTGGAACAAAAGAAGCGGATTTAAACGAAACGCTGGATCGCTTTTCGATGATTCCCATTGATCGGCTTCTCTTTACGAAGCTGGACGAAACCCGACGGCGAGGCCATCTTTTTTCCGTGATTCGGAAGGGAGGGATTAAACCCTCCTACTTTACAACAGGGCAGCGTGTGCCTGAAGATATGGAAGAGGTCACACCCGATCGCATTGCCGAAGAGGTGTTTCCTCTGTTTTAAAAGGAGATAAGAAATATGGATCAGGCAGAAACATTGCGAAACATAGGGGGGCATTGGCTTCAGGAGGAAATACCCCCTGTACCGTCTCCCGTAGATAAAAAAGAAACGCCGTTGAAGGAGGCCTCTCCCCAGGCCACGACCCCTGTCGCGTTGCCCCCTGAACCTGTCTCCCCTCCGGAAGCGGCTGTTGTGGAGGAAGAGCCTTCTCCCTCTGTTGATGATCAGGAGGCCCAGGAGGCGACCCCATCGAAAATACGTGTTTTATCCGTGACCAGTGGGAAAGGAGGAATGGGAAAGACAAACATCGTTGCGAATCTGGCCATTGCCTTTGCCAAGATGGGAAAACGGGTCTTAATCCTGGACGCCGACCTGGCCCTGGGAAACATTGATGTGCTCTTTGGTGTCTTGCCGAAATTCACCCTGGAAGATGTTCTGTTGGGTCATAAGACGCTTCCCGAAGTCATCATGGAGGGACCTTGTGGTATTCGGATTTTGCCTACCTCGTCCGGGACCGAGGGCATGGCCGAGCTTTCGGACGATCAAAAACTCACTTTATTTTCACAACTGGACTCCCTTGATAAATCGTTTGACATCTTTCTCATTGATACTGCTGCGGGTATCTCGTCGAATGTCCTTTATTTTAACGCGGCGGCGCAGGAGATTATTGTGGTGGCCTCTTCCGAGCCAACCTCTCTGACCGATGCCTATGCCGTGATTAAGGTGCTCTCCAAGCGGTATCAGGAGAAGCGGTTTCGCCTTTTGGTGAACATGGTGCACAATGAATCGGATGCCGTGGCGGTCTTCCGAAAGTTAACGATGGTGGCCGATCGATATTTGAATGTGGCTATTGATTACGCGGGATACATTCCCTATGATGACTACCTCAAAATAGCGGTTTCCCGACAAAAGGCCGTTGTCGATCTTTATCCCAATGCAAAATCGTCACAGACCTTTACGCGCGTTGCGCATCAAATACTTCAATGGCCGATTGATCCGCATCCAAAAGGTAGTACACAGTTTTTCTGGAGGACGTTGCTTACGCCGGCACAGGTTTCTAGTCCTTCGCTGTAACCTATGGATTGATAGGGGTGGATATTGGAAGGGGAACAGAACACAGAGGAATATGAAAAATGGGTGATGGAATTTGCGCCAATGATTCGTTTCTTAGCGCATCGGCTCTCTTTTCGACTGCCCCCGTACTTAGACGTGGATGATTTGATTCACGCGGGGGTGATTGGCCTGATTGATGCGGTTGGGAAGTATGATCCGGCGCGTGAGGCGCGGTTTAAGACCTATGCGGAATTTCGTATTCGCGGGGCCATGCTCGATGAAATCCGGTCGTTGGACTGGGTGCCCCGATCGGTGCATGACAAGATTCATACCTTTCAGAAGACCTATGATGAGTTGGCAAAAACACTGGGTCGGGCTCCGGAAGAGGCGGAGTTGGCCGCAGCGCTCTCGATGGATCGGGAACAGTATGACAAGTTTTTATTGCAGGCCAAAGGCGCGACCCTGGTACACTTGGAGGATTTGGGGCTTTCGGAGGACACCCCCTTTGATATTATTGATCCCAACGCTGAGGACCCATTCACTTCGCTTCTGGCCCAAGACACCAAGGCGGATCTCTTGCGGGCCATTCATCATCTTCCCCAGAAGGAACGGATCGTGGTCTCGCTCTATTATGGAGAAGAGTTGACGATGAAAGAAATTGGCAAGACACTCAAGCTAACGGAGTCGCGCGTCTGTCAACTGCATACACAGGCGATTTTGCGTCTGAAGGGGTTGTTAGGAGCGGCAAAGGAACGGGTTTAAGGAGCACCTCTAAAAACCTACTGCGCAACCCAATTGCTGCGTTGCGCGGGCGTGACGACGCCTGCGGTGCTCGGAATCCTCATGTACACTGCGACCATTGCGGTTTCTGTGCGTAGTGGCCCTTGCACTTGGGTCGCTCGCTACGGTTTTTAGAGGTGTCCTTTTAATTGATTTAGGGAGGGTACTTTGATAATATTTCTAGGGAAAGGAGATAGATAATGGATATTATGATTTTTCTGGGCGTTGTGGTGTCGCTTGCAGGGGTATTGGGCGGACAGGCGTTGGAAGGGGGCAGTGTTTCATCTTTGCTACAGCCTACGGCAGCCATGATCGTCTACATGGGCGCGCTTGGGGCCACGATGGTGCAGTTTACCCTTCCTAACTTTAAGTATGCTTGTAAAGTTGTCTTTGCGGTTATCAAGGCGCATCCAGATCATTCCGTTGAGTATATTCATAAAATTGTGGAGTACAGTACGGTGGTTCGCAAAGAGGGGATTCTGGCCATGGAAAAGAAGATGGAAGAGGTCAAAGACCCTTTCTTCAAGAAAGGACTACAGCTTCTGTTGGATGGCACCGAACCGCGGGTTTTACGCGAGATTTTAGAAACCGAGGTGGGTATGCACGAGGAATATTTTGAACTGGCGCCGAAGCTATGTGATGCGTATGGCGGCTATCTTCCAACCTTCGGGATCATCGGGGCCGTGTTGGGATTGATCGTGGTCATGCAGAACCTCTCTAATCCTGACCTCATCGGTGCCGGTATTGCCGTGGCCTTTGTAGCCACCATTTATGGTTTGATTGGCGCCAATCTGATTTGTCTTCCCATTGGAAACAAACTTAAGACGCAGGCGAAGGAACATGGGGCTGTCTGTCTGATGATTGTTGAAGGGTTGATGTCGATGGCGGCGGGAGAAAACCCACGGCTTACCCAGGAAAAGCTGGAAGGATTTTTAACCGAGGAGAACAAGAAGAAACTGGCTGCGGGAGGCGGCGGACACTAAAATTGTTCTGTTATTCCCGAATGTTTCTATCGGGAATCCAGTGTCCCTCTCCCTAACCCTCTCCCGCTTGCGAGGGAGGGAAGGGTGGGGGGATTCCGGCTTAAACATTGCCGGAATGACGAAGCGTATAGGTATATGACAGGAGTAACTCATGGCAAAAAAGAAAAAACATGCCGAACATGAAAACCTAGAGCGATGGCTGATTTCCTATGCCGACTTCATCACGCTCCTGTTTGCCGTGTTTGTGGCACTGTGGGCGTTGAAACGAGACAATCCCCCGTCTAAAAATGTTATTGAGGGGATTAAGCGGGCCTTTAATGTCTTTGGCGAAAAATCGGCGGCACAAGAGGTGAGGGTTGCAGTGACACCCATGGGTGCATCCGAGGCGATCTTTACCGTAGAGCCGATGTACAAGAGCATTGTGGAGTCAATGAAGAAGTCCGGGATCAAAGGGGTATCAGTTCATAAGGTTGATCGGGGTGTGATTATTCGGATTCCCGATGAGGCCCTCTTTGACCCTGGGAAGGCAGTAATACGGGAAAACTATAAAGATACACTCAATCGAACTGCGGCCATTCTGAAAGATATGCCTAACCAAATTCAGATTGAAGGGCATACCGACAATGTGCCGATTAAAACGGCTGCTTATCCCTCAAACTGGGAACTTTCGACGGCCCGAGCCATTGCCCTGATGCGTCATTTTACGGAAGAGTCCGGTCTTGCTCCGGAAAAGTTTGCCATTGCCGGATACTCCCAATACCAGCCCATTACCAGTAACGATACCCCAGACGGACGGTCCAAAAATCGCCGGGTGGATATTGTCGTCGTTAAAGAGAAAAACAAAAATCAGACGGTCATATCCCCGCCGCCACCTGGAGGGTCTCTTCCAATCACCCCCACACCTGCCCCGACAACACAAGCGGCGCTCCTATCTGAACCATCGGCGCATTCTCCCCCTGCTGAGCCATCGGGGGATCATTCCGCGTCGTCCGGAAAACTTCCGGGAGGAGGATCTATTATTGAGCCGATTAAGCTCCATTAACCCACCAACGGGCGGAACTGTCAGTGGAAGCGAGCATAACCCTTCCGTTGGGCAGGACACTGTCTGCGGTTTCTGGGCATGCCAATATCGTTACACTGAAAATTATCTGCGCAAAAATGGTGATGTTACCAATAGAGTCTAACCTTTCCGAGGCTGCCTGATGAAGGTCGCAGTGATTGGTAGCGGTAGTTGGGGAACGGCACTCTCCTGGCTTATCGCACAAAAGGGACATGAGGTTGCGCTTTGGGCCTATGAAAAAGAGGTCGTCCACGCCATCCTGAAGTCTCGCGAGAATCGGCCTTATCTTCCCGGTATTGCTCTTCCCAAAACGGTTGTTCCATCTTCTGATATTCAAACGGTGTTATCAGGCGCTCGCGTTGTGATCTTTGCCGTGCCATCCAAATATGCCCGGAATATTCTGGTTCAGATGGCCCCTTTCTTGGGCCGGAATATCCCCATTGTCTCGGCGACAAAAGGGATCGAAACGACCAGCCTGCACCTGATGTCTCACGTTATTTATGAAACACTTCATCGGCAGGATATGGACAGGATTGCCGTGCTCTCCGGCCCCAGCTTTGCCCATGAGGCCGCTTTAGGACATCCTACTGCGGTGACGCTGGCTGTCTCTAATGCCAGACTGGGATTACGTCTGCAACATCTGTTATCCACGCCGACGTTTAAACTGCTGCTCTCGATGGATCGGATTGGCGTGGAATTAGGAGGGGCGTTGAAGAACGTGATTGCCATTGCAGGTGGGGTAGGGGATGGACTGGGATTCGGTTTTAATACCAAGGCAATCCTGATGGCCCGTGGCCTATCCGAAATCACCTCCCTGGGCATGGCGATGGGGGCGAACCCTGCTACCTTTTATGGCCTGTCTGGGTTGGGAGACCTTTTTCTAACCTGTGGCGGTGCGCAATCCCGAAACCGTCAATTAGGAGAGGCGATTGGAAAAGGGGCGTCTCTTTCTACAATCTTAAGCCAAATGAAGATGGTGGCCGAGGGGGTGAGCACCACCGAGGCGGCCTACGCGTTATCCAAAAAGTATAAGGTCAAAATGCCCATTGTCCATGAGGTGTATCGTGTATTGTTTAAACAAAAGTCCCCTCGCAAGGCGGTCTCCGACCTCATGGCCCAGGCCTATGGTGTTGAGTTACAGCCCGTAGTCATGGCGACGCCTCCATCCCCAAAGCGAAGAAAGTGATGGCCCTACCTTCCATCCTCGTTTCCTTTGTTGGTGGGCTGGCCCTTTTGTTGTATGGGCTTTCGCTTTCGGCGGAGGCGCTGAAGGATACGATGGGGGGGCGTCTGGGCGCCAGCATGACCCGGGTGCTAAAAAGCCGCTCCCTCAGCGCCTGCCTGGGCGGGTTATTGACCGCCCTTGTCCAAAGCAGCAACGCCATCACGGTGATTTTGGTTGGTCTGGCCCGCACCCAGGCGATTTCCGTTGCCCAGGCGATCCCGCTTCTCCTGGGCGCCAATATGGGCGCAACCCTCACGGTACAATTAATCGCATTCAATTTCTATGCGTACTCCCCCCTGATTATTGCCATCGGCTTTTTTATCGCCTCTTACGCCAGACGAAAACGGGTGAAATCCATTGGCACCTCCATCCTGGGGTTTGGCTTTATCTTCTTGGGATTGTATCTGTTAACGACTGGCTTAAGACCCATCTCAGCCTATCCTTGGGTTCGAGAGGGATTGCTCATCTTACAGGATTGGCCGCTTCCTGTGATGATTGTTTCGGCCATCCTAACGGCGGTTCTTCATAGCTGTGCGGCCACGTTGGGTATTGCCATTGCCTTGGGGTCGGAAGGGATTCTCACGCTTCAAAATGCCATTCCGATTGTTCTGGGGGCGAACATCGGCACTTGTGCCACGGCGGGCATGGCCAGCCTCCACGGCCCGGTGGAAGGAAAACGGGTCGCGGTCGCCCATGTGCTGATTAAACTACTCGGCGTGGCGATTCTTGTGCCTTTTATGGTCCCCTTTACCGATTATTTAACCGGCATGACCCAAACCCTTCCCCGACAGATTGCGAATGTACACACCTTGTTTAACCTGGGGCTATTGGTGTTGTTTCTCCCCGTATCTCCTTTTTTAGCCAACGGGGTGACACGATGGGTAACGGCGCCGCCGTCCGAGGAGGACTTGTCTCGCCCCAAATACCTGGATCAAAAATTATTAAATGTTCCTGCAGTAGCCTTAGAGCAGGCGACGAGAGAGTCGTTGCGAATGGCTACCATTGTTCGTGAGATGCTTTATGACACCAAACGGCTTCTGATACCGGAAAATAATCGGGTCGGTATGCGAAAGATCAAACAGAGAGAAGAGATGGTGGACCACTTGAATCGTGAGATCAAGCTGTATCTGATTAAACTGTCTCCCGGTCTCTCCGAAAAAGAATCGGCGCGCAAGATGACGCTGATTAATTTTATCAGCCATCTTGAAAATATAGGGGATATTATTGACGACAATTTATTGGAGTTGGGCGAAAAGAAGATCGAGGAGGGGGCACGATTTTCTGAGGCGGGATTAACCGAGCTGCATCTGTTTCACCATAGTGTTTGTCAGGACTTTGATGAGGTGGTGGCGGCCTTTGAAACCGATCAGAAGGAGAGGGCGCAGCAGGTGATTGAGGGGCGGGCGTCTTTTCATCAACGGGTTTATGAAATGCGGGCCGCCCATATTGAACGGCTGCATCAGGGGGCTTCCCAAACGATAGCCTCTTCTGCGATTCATCTAGACTTCATCACCCATTTTGCCCGGATTCGATCACATATTACCGCCATTGCCCATACCCTTGTCGAAGAGGAATAGTATGCCTTCTATTTATTCATGTTTAGGGCTATGCTGAGGAGGCAAAACGACGACCGTCAACCAGTAATTGCTGATTTGGCGAATGACCTCCATGAGTTTTTCGAAGTCCACGGGCTTGGTAATGTAGGAGCTACACCGCAGTTTGTACATCAGTAAGACATCTCGCTCTTCTGCGGAAGTGGTCAGGATGACCACGGGCAAATGCCTTAAGTCCTTGTCCATGGATATTTCAGCCAGGACCTCGCGACCGTCCATGACCGGCATATTCAAGTCCAGCAGAATGAGATCGGGGGTAGGCATCGTGGCAAACGGGCCTTCCTTGCGCAGGAAGGCCATACAGCGTTCGCCATTTTCTACGCTGTGCAGATTAACCAGCAGCTTGGCCTTCATGAAGCATCTGGTGGTTAGCACAACGTCGGCTTCGTTATCGTCCACCAGCAGGATTTCTGCCGGTCTGCTACCGTGTAGTGGGGTGATCATGGCGGACATCCTTTACTCAGACAGGCGCAAAAAGGATTGTTATATCCTTCGTAGGGTCGGCCCCCTGTGGCCGCCCAGGGCAGGCACAGGGGCCTGCCCCTACGGTAAAGATAATTTAGACCAATGTGCCACTTGCCTTAGCTATAAGCATAACAAGGCGAACCCGAAAAATCAATCCAATCTAACGCGCTTAAGTTGGTTGATCTCCCTATGACGGTTTGATTTTTTATTTTTTTTCGTTTACAGTCCAAGCCAACGGCAAGGTCCTCGTGGATGGCGGTCTTTGCAACCCAGCCCCACCTAACCTCCCCTTGAAGGGGAGGGATAAAGAGGTGGGCCTGTTCTTTCTTCCCCCTTGAAGGGGAGGGATAAAGAGGCGGGCCTGTTCTTTCTTCCCCCTTGAAGGGGAGGGATGAAGAGACGGTCCTGTTCTTTCTCCCCCCTTCAAGGGGGGATTAAGGGGGGATGGGTTTAAGGTGACCGACTCATAGAAATATCTCTAGGCGGGCGTTTACTTCCGCCCGTCGGCGGATGAGGCGATTTGATTCTTTGATGGCGACCTATCAAGAAAAAATTCTGGTTGTTGATGACGACCCCGACATTCGCGATTTGCTCTGCGACCGGCTTCATTATTTGGGGTATCAGATCGACACGGCCTGCCGTGGGGATGAGGCGCTTAAGAAAATAGGCGAAATCCGGCCTGCCATTCTCCTGCTTGATCTTCAGTTGCCGGACATGGACGGTATGGAGATTTTAAAACGGGTCAAGGATGATCCCGACCTCTCCGTTATTATGATCACCGCGTTTGCCACCCTTGAAAAGGCCGTTGAAGCCGTTCGTGCCGGGGCCGTTGATTTTGTTCCCAAGCCGTTTTCCCCTGATCATCTGGAAGTGGTGATCAAAAAGGCGCTGGACGCGCAGGCGCTGCGACGCACCCACCTTGCCCTGCGGGAAGAAGTCCATCAGCCCTATCGTGACATTTTAGGAGAGAGCCAGAATCTCACCCAATTAAAAAAGATGGCGCAGCGTGTGGCGGCCACCGATTCGACTGTGCTTCTCTTGGGAGAGAACGGAACCGGCAAAGAGGTTTTTGCGCGATCGATTCATCGCTGGAGTCTTCGAGAAAGTCAACCCTTTGTGGTGGTCAACTGCGTGGCCCTGCGGGAAGAGTTGTTGGAAAGCGAGCTCTTTGGTCATGAAAAAGGGGCCTTTACCGGCGCCTACCAGATGCGGCGTGGAAAGCTGGAAATTGCCAATGGCGGCACCGTATTCCTGGACGAAATCGGCGATATGAAACCCGATCTTCAGGCCAAACTGTTGCGTTTCCTGCAGGAGCGGGAGTTTGAACGGATTGGGGGAAATCAGACGCTTTCCGTGAATGTCCGTATTATTGCTGCGACCAATTGTAACCTTCATCAGGCCATGCAGGCGAATCAATTCAGGGAAGACCTTTTTTTCCGTTTGAACGTGGTGACCCTGTCTTTACCGCCGCTTCGGGAGCGACAGGAAGATATTCCGTCCCTGGCCGCGTTTTTTCTGGCTCAGTCCTGCAGAGAGCAAAGGAGAGCGCCGATGACCCTCTCCAAGGAGGCGATGACGCACCTGACACAATATCATTGGCCGGGTAACATTCGGGAATTAAAGAACCTGATTGAACGGGCCGTTGTGCTTGTCACCGGAGGCGAGATTGTCCCGGATGACCTGCCCCTTTTATCGGCGCCCCGTGATCATCAGAAGGCAGAGGCGGAAGAAGCGATACAGCCTTATCATACCGCGATCTTAGCCTATCAAAAGAGGTTGATTGCCCAGGCATTGTCAAAAAGTGAAGGGAGCCAGGCCAAGGCGGCGTCCATGCTGGGTCTTCAACGCACCTACTTGGCCAGGCTGATAAAACAGTTGGGGATTGTGTGATATTAAGGGTCTTGTAATTAAAACAACACGATGCCGTCATTCCGCAGTCGGCGTCCCGACCGGCAATGTTTAAGCCGGAATCCGACTTTTAAAGATACCTCCATAATGAGACGGTTAATAAGAATATGTGAGTTGTTCATTGTTTGTCTTCTCCTCCTTCCTATCAAGGTTTGGGCCGCTTCCTCCTGTTCCGAGGAGGTGGCCTCGTTGGTCTCGGTAGAGGGTAGGGTAGAGGCGCTTCCAAACGGGGAGACGGCCTGGCAGCCTGCCAAGCCGGGTGATCGCTATTGCCCGGAAGACCAGGTGCAAACCTTTGCGAACAGCCGCGGCACGCTCCTTCTTAAAAACAAGATGATCCTTCGCCTGGATCAGAAAACCACGGTGCGCTTTTCCAGTGCCAGTAAGCCCTCCTTGTTGGAAATGATTATGGGGCGCGGGTTTTTCTTTGATCGGTTTCCCAAGTCGCTGAGTATTGAGACCCCCTTTGTGAATGCCAATGTTGATGGCACGGAGTTTGTCGTGGAGGTGGATACAGAGAGCCAGATGACGACCATTACCGTTCTGGAAGGTCAGGTGACCGCAACGAACGATGCCGGCAGCGTGATTGTGTCAAAAGATGCCGTGGCGGTCACGAAGGCCGGGGGTGCTCCTATGCTTCTCCCGTTGGTAAAGCCCAAAGATGCCGTGGCCTGGGCACTTTATTATCCGCCGGTTTTGAGTGCGCGGGAACTTCAGGTGGATATTCAAAATAAGTCTGAAGACTCTTGGCAGATGCGAATGAAACGATCAATCTTCTATAGCCAGTCCGGTCATTTGGAAAAGGCCTTTTCTGAACTCGAAGGGCTCGATAGGGTAAACGATCCTCGTTTTTATGCCTATCGCGCCTCGCTTTTGGTTTCCGTGGGTCGTGTGCAAGAAGCAAGTGCCGACATTGACAGGGCATTGAAATTATCGCCAAAGAATAGCCTTGCCCTCTCGCTTCAATCCATCATTGCCGTGGTACAGGATAAAAAAGAGGAAGCGCTTCGATTGGCGTACAATGCCATCCTGTCCGCGCCCAATCTAGCGAGTCCCCGAATTGCCCTCTCTTATGCCCATCAGGCCAACTTTAATTTACCGGAGGCATTAGAAGCCCTTGAAGCGGCCACCCGGCTTGATCCTGAAAGCGCCCTGGCGTGGGCCAGATTGGCCGAGATTTCGATGTCTGTGGGTGATTTGGATAGCGCGCTTTCTGCGGCGAAGCAAGCCGTGGCCATTAATCCCAATGAATCACGGGGTGAGACCATTTTGGGATTTGCCTATCTGACCCAAAT
The DNA here is from genome assembly GCA_005239925.1 of Candidatus Troglogloeales bacterium. Classification (GTDB taxonomy): domain Bacteria; phylum Nitrospirota; class Nitrospiria; order SBBL01; family SBBA01; genus SBBA01. Next base: position 29,730 of record SBBA01000169.1, read on the forward strand.
CAGGATTGACGAGGCGAAGCAGGCCTTTCTAAAGGCGATCCAACTGGGCCAGTCTGATCCCCTTCCGAGGATGGGGCTGGGACTGGCGATGATCCGGCAGGGGGATTTGGAAGGCGGGCGTGAGCAGATGGAGATTGCCATAGGTCTTGATCCGCATAACCCCCTGATCCGAAGCTATCTGGGTAAGGCCTACTATGAAGAAGGGCGGAATGAGAAGGCATCCAATCAACTTGAAATGGCGAAACAGTTGGATCCGAACGATCCGACCCCATTTCTTTATGACGCCATTCGAAAGCAAACCGAGAATCGGCCCATTGAGGCGTTGCGTGACCTGCAAACATCCATTCAATTAAATGACAACCGGGCGGTTTATCGTTCCCGTTTATTATTGGACGAGGACCTGGCGGCGCGGAGTGTAGGTCTCGCCCGCGTTTACAACGATCTGGGCTTTGCGCAACTGGCTTTAAGTGAGGGCTGGAAGTCGTTGAATAGTGATCCGACGAACTATTCCGCGCATCGTTTTCTGGCCGACTCTTATGCCGCCTTGCCGCGTCACGAAATTGCAAGGGCCAGCGCGTTGCTTCAGTCGCAATTGTTACAGCCGCTTAATTTAACCCCGATCCAATCCGAGTTAGCGGAAACCAGTTTAGGCATATTGGAAGGCGCAGGCCCCTCTGCGTCTGCGTTCAATGAGTTCACGCCGCTGTTTGTCCGGGACCGAACGGCGTTTCAGACCAACATGATTGGCGGGAGTAATCACACCTGGGGGGATAGTCTTGTTGCCGCAGGTTTGCATGATCGCGTCTCTTACAGCCTGGGCCAGTTCCATTACAAGACCGACGGGTTCCGGCCTAATAATGACCTTACCCAGGATATTTATAATATTTTTGGTCAGGTGGCCTTATCGACGCGATCTAATTTGCAGATCGAATTAAGGCACAAGAAGAGAATTTTGGGCGATCTCCGGCTACGTTCTGACCCTCAGCGTTTTCTCCCTCACTTAAGGGAAAGACACAACGAAGATACGGCAAGGTTTGGCTACCATTTTTCGCCCTCTGCTCATTCGGATTGGGTTGCCTCAGTGATTTACCGTCAGGCTACTCATATCAGCGCGGATAAAGAAACTATACCTGGAGAGGGAGCCCAAGTGCCCTTTATACGGATATATGACCAAACGCGTGAGTCAGAGAGTTATAATGCGGACATTCAGTACCATGTAAGGGAAACAAGACAGGATTATGTCATAGGAGGGGGGTATTACGAGAATGCGTTCACAACGAATGGACTTGAACACGTTGTTTCCGATCCCGACAGTACACCCACCCCAATAAGAGAAAAAACAGGTAAAACGCACGGGAACCTCCACGCCTATTCCACATGGGGTCTGAATACAGATTTAATGCTGACGCTTGGCGCAAGTGTGGATTCTTACCACTCAGACATATTTGATAAAGACCAGTTTAACCCTAAATTAGGTATAACCTGGAATATATCCCAAGCAGCAACCCTTCGTTTAGCTGGCATGAGAACTTTTAAACGAAGCCTAGCCTCCAACCAAACTCTGGAGCCAATTCAAGTAGCCGGTTTTAACCAGTTCTTTGATGATCCATCTGGAACGGATGCCAAACGGTATGGCCTGGGTGTAGACGTTAAGGCGGGCCCTAATCTCTTCAGTGGCATGGAATTATCACCACGGGAGATGACTGTCCCTTTCCAGATCGTTGGAGAGACTCGTTTAGAGGAACAAAAGGAACAACGCCATAGGGCCTATCTTTATTGGACTCCACTGACGACGCTTGTATTGGGGGCCGAATATCAGTTTGAACGATTTGATCGAGATGAATCAATGACCGGAAATGGTCAACCTAGTCAACTGAAGACACAACTTATTCCACTCACCGTTGGTTATTTTCTACCCATGGGATTATTTGTAAAGATTGATGCGGGATATAATCAACTAGTGGCTGCAGAAGGCCATGATAAAAGTGTGATACGAAGTGAAGATCGTTTCTGGCTGGTGGATACCCAGTTGGGATATCGGCTTCCAAAACGAAGGGGGGTGGTAAATGTTTTGGTTAAGAATCTTTTGAATGAGACATTCAGATTTTATGGTGCCGATTTTCAAACAGGCATAGCGAGAACACCGACAATCCAACCAGAGCGAAGCATTTTTATAAGGCTGACGCTTTCGTTTAACTGAAATAACAAGGATGTAACAAGGAAGGGGCAGGACATACCCTGTCTTTAATAATAATCAATTGAAAGGGGGATCCAATGAAGGAAATAACAAGGGTATTCATTATCATCGGGATGGTAATATGTTCGGCTTGTACTTCCCAAACTGTGAATATTGAACATGATGAAAATAGGATAACGCTCAAGTATCAAGAGAACGGGCATGTCGCCTTAGACGCAGATGAGGCCATTGTAAAATGTAAGACATCACCACTGGATGATATTGATTTAAAAGACTTGCGTGGTGTTTTAGGGGATTGTGAAGGGTTGCTGAAAGGGCAGCAAGAAATTTCAAGGCAAGCTCATATTATTATACGTAGCCTCGGCTCGCATTGTACTACAACCATTGATCCAGTGTCAGGAAATGTTAGTCAACAATGTCACTGTAATGGTAAAAAGGCGACACTCATTGGAACCCAGGGTGACGATAATCTTGTTGGTACATCAACAAAAGCTAATGTGATTGTTGGTGGCGGAGGGAATGACACAATACATGGGGGGGGAAAGGATGATACCATATGTGGAGGAAGTGGAAATGATAAATTATATGGGGAGGGTGGAAAGGATAACTTGTTTGGATGGATTGGAGATGATGAATTATATGGCGGGGACGGAAATGATAAATTGCATGGAGAGGATGGACTCGATAAATTGTTTGGGGGGGGCGGAAATGATGAATTGTATGGATGGCTTGGAGATGATGAGTTGTATGGGGAGAATGGAAAGGATAAATTGGATGGAGGAGACGGTGGTGATGACTGTGATGGAGGGCCTCAGAAAGATACAGGAATAGGATGTGAGAACCTGACTTCGATTCCATAGCGGGCACCTATGTTGTGGCGCACAGTTGTGTGCGTCACAACACAATTTAAAAAGAGTATAGATAAGTCTCTTTAATGGGGAAGGCAATGTTAAACGATTTTAAGCCATTTAATAAGATTGCAGGTCTTATTGTTTTTGTGCTGACCATTAGTGGGTGCAGTAAGGGGGGAGTCATAAGTGACCCATTGAGTGCCCCCGTCCTGACGACAACGACAGGGCCGTTCACCCTTACGGTTATGGTGCAAAGGAGTGGTGTTGGCTCTGGTATGATTACATCGACCCCTACTGGAATCGATTGTAGGGCAACTTGTACCGCCTCTTTTACAGATGGCATGTTGGTTACATTAACGGCAACGCCAGATGCAGGATCGGTCTTCACCGGCTGGGCGGGTGGTGGCTGCTCTGGTGTCGGTGTTTGTAAGGTGATAATGAATGCAGACCAATCTGTCGGTGCGACCTTCAAACCTGTTGATGCCGCAAAACAATGGGGTACACCCGTTCTTATTGAAACAGACAATCTAGGAAACGCTGAAGTCCCCCAGATTGCGGTTGATTCATCGGGGAATGCCATCGCTGTGTGGCGACAGTCTAATGGTGCATGGTATGACATCTGGGCAAACCGGTTTGATGGAGTTGCCCTCAAATGGGGAGTGGCAACACTTATTGAAATGGAGAATCTAGGACATGCCTACAGCCCCCACGTTGCTGCTGGCCCCTCTGGAAATGTCATTGCCGTGTGGTCACAGGATGATGATCAACAGAGCAATATTTGGGCGAACCGGTTTGATGGTGCCACCCTCAAATGGGAAGGAGCAACACGTATTGAAACGGAAAATCTGGGAGATGCCGACGGCCCCCATGTTGCCGTTGATCCATCGGGCAATATCATTGTGGTGTGGTACCAGTTTGATGGTACACAGGACAATATCCATGCGAACCGGTTTGATGGCGTCAATCTCAAGTGGGGGGAGGCAACGCTCATTGAAACGGACAATCTAGGAAATGCCTACAACCCAGAAGTTGTCATTGATCCATTGGGTAATGCCATTGTGGTGTGGTACCAATCTGATGGCACACGGGACAATATCCATGCGAATCGGTTTGATAGTGGGACACTTAAATGGGGGACCCCAACGCTTGTTGAAATAGACAATCTAGGCAGTGCCGAAAGACCCCATATTGCCGTTGATCCCTCTGGGAATGCTATTGCCGTGTGGCGACAGTCTAATGGTACAAGGTACAGTATTTTGGCGAACCGGTTTGATGGGATCACCCTTAAATGGGGAGTAGCGACACTGATTGAAACGAACGATCTAGGACATGCCCACAGCCCCCAGGTTGCCGTTGATAAATCGGGCAATGCCGTTGTGGTGTGGAATCAGTCTGATGGCAACCGGCAGAAGAACAACATCTGGGCGAACCGGTTTGATGGTGTCAGCCTTAAATGGGGAGTGGCAACGCTTATTGAAACGGACAATGTAGGACATGCTTATAGTCCCCATGTTGTCGTTGATCCATCGGGCAATGCTATGGTGGTGTGGTACCAGTCTGATGGCACATGGTACAACACTTTGGCCAACCTGTTGGATGGTGTCAACCTCAAATGGGGTGTGCCAACGCTTATTGAAATGGACAATTTAGGAGATGCTGCAAGACCCCGGGTTGGCGTTGATCCCTCTGGGAATGTCATTGCCGTGTGGTCACAGTCTGATGGCAAACGGAGCAACATCTGGGCCAATCGGTTTGAATAGTCTGTTTTTAGGGGTTTCCTAAAGAATGAAAGGGTGGAGAATATGAAATCCAGTGACATATTACATGAAATAGACCAATTAGGTTTGTCGGAAAGAATCATTTTAGTTGA
>SBBA01000037.1 GCA_005239925.1 Candidatus Troglogloeales bacterium
ATGATGAAGGCGATGAAACGGCTCCGCACCTTCGGGTATAATGAGATGACGTTTAATGCCTTTGATGATGCCAAAAAGAAAATTCGACGTTTACAGGGCAACACCGAGGCGGAAAAAAGAATGGATGATATTAAGGATTACATGGGCAAACGTGGTAAAGTGGGCCTGATTGACGAAGAAATGCTGGAACGGATGAAGGATTATCTGAAAGACCCGACAAAAAAAGAGATATGAACTTCTTTGCGACAAATGGATGGACAATAGATGTCCGCCATAGGTAGGGGCACGTTGCAACGTGCCCCTACGGGGAATCCTGAAAGAAACAGATATGAGTTTTTTTGCGACGGCAAATCATTGGTTTCATCTGACATCGGTTGTCTTTTGGATGGGCGGGTTGGCCTTTCAGCTCTTTGTGATCGCCCCTTTTACCGTATCAGACAATCCCCCTCCGGCCTATCTCACGGCCCTATCCAATCGGTTTAATAAAATTGTCGGCCCCATTATTCTCATTCTGATTGCCACAGGCGGCGTGAATATCGGTTTTCGACGCGCGGGCCACGAGGCCCTTCCCCCAGGCTATATCTCCATGCTGGGGGTCAAAGTTTTTTTGGTGGCCTCTATTGCATCTATTCATTTCTTTGGTATGATTCGTTCACAGCTTGATGATCGTACCGACACAAACCAACCACCTACATTGCCCCGACTCGGCTACGCAAGGTTGTCTTTTGCGTTAGGTGTTTTGATTATTTTCATAGCGTCAATGCTCCGACAGTGGAAGTTTTAGAGTCTGGGGAACCGTTCTTAGGGGCACCTCTAAAAACCCCCTAAATCCCCCTTGTCAGGGGGACTTTTGCCGCATTCCCCCCTGATAAGAGGGCAGGGGGGTTGAGTCTTTAGGTTTTTAGAGGTGCCCTTAGTATTTATCAACAGAAAATGTGGATAACCTGTGAGCAAGTGGCTCCAAAATACGCTTTTCCCCTTATCAATCTGGTTCTATAGCCTGTTTGCCTAAAAAATAAGCACTAATAAATCATTTAAATTCAAGTATTTATGTGTATAATGGCCTTATGATCGCCTCAGAAAAAAATTAAAAAAAGTTATAGACAGGAAAGAAGCTCTACCTGTTGATGACCTGTAACTGAGGGGCTATATATGGTGCGTCAAATAGTCGGAAGATTGGCTGCACATGTTGGAACTGAAAATGAAAGTGTTGTTTTGTTGAGTGGACGGTATATCTATGGAGGCAGGGGAAAAAATGATTAAAAAAGAAGCAGAAATAAAAGAAGCCGATAAAGTAGATAAGCGACGGTGTCCTCGTGTTCCACTGGCATCAAAGGCGGAGGTTGTGTCTGGAAATAAAACGATTGAGGTGGATTTGGCCAATATCAGTTGTGGTGGGGTGCTGTTCCACTCCCAAAAGCAGTTTGAGTTGGGGGATACAATGACTATTATGATTTCCGGGGTTTATAGAAAGGCCTCATTTAGTGAGCATGTATTGGGTAAGATTGTCACGGTTTATAGACGAGAGGGGGGCAACTCTTATGGATTGCAGTTTTCTTCGTTGCTCCATAAGGAACAAACCCCTGTCCTGGTTGCCTTCTTGGCAGGTGACGAAGGGAAAGGCATCTCCTTTTTGAGAGATCCTCGATATGCCAAGGCAGAACGAAAAAGCTAGCCGCCACCGGCCGCCAACGGCCGCCGACGGGCAGAGCGAACGGAGCCCTCCCGTTGGTCGGTCTTGCCACTACGGTTAGGGTTAACTCCTCTCCTCAGTTAAGAAGGGAAAGTGAAAGCGTATAAAACCAATGCTATCCAAGATATTCAGCGCGGCCATCTGGGGGATTGATGCTCATCTCATCGAAGTAGAGGTTGACCTTTCTCCACATGGGTTGCCCCTCCTATCTGTCGTGGGGTTGCCAGACTTGGCCGTTAAAGAAAGTAAGGATCGGTTAAGGGCGGCCATTCGCAATACCGGATTCCACTTTCCCGTCAAAAAAACAACCATCAACCTGGCCCCTGCCGATCTTAAAAAAGAGGGGGCCCATTTTGACCTTCCGATGGCGTTGGGAATGCTTGCCGCAGATGGGGTAGTCAAACCCGATCTATTGCAACATTATCTGGTGGTGGGTGAGCTTTCGTTGGATGGTCGGGTCAAAGAGATTCGCGGGGCGTTGCCAATGGCCATCCTGGCAAAACGTCTCGGGATGAAGGGAATACTGGTTCCAGAGAAAAATGGACGGGAAGCGGCGGTCGTCGCAGGCATTGAGGTGCTTCCCATCGAGACATTGCCTCAGCTGGTGGCTTTTTTTAATGAGGAGCAAGCCATCGCCCCTATGCAAACTGCGTTGGAATCCCTCTCTGGTGGGGCCTCTTCTTATGATGAGGATTTTTCGGATGTACAAGGGCAGGTTCATGCCAAACGGGCGCTCACCATTGCCGCCGCTGGCGGCCATAATATTTTGATGGTCGGGCCTCCCGGCTCCGGCAAGACGATGTTGGCCAAGCGATTTGCCGGCATTCTTCCCCCCATGACCTTCGACGAGGCCATCGAGACCACCAAAATTCATAGTATCTATGGCATTCTTCCCAGTGATTGTTCCTTGTTGACGACGCGACCCTACCGGTCGCCGCATCATACGGTCTCGGACGCGGGATTGATCGGCGGGGGAACCACCCCACGGCCGGGCGAGGTGAGTCTTGCCCACAACGGCGTCCTTTTCTTAGACGAACTTCCAGAATTTAGAAGAAATGTTTTAGAGGTATTACGGCAGCCGCTAGAAGACAACCAGGTGACCATTGTACGCGCCAGTGCTTCGTTGGCGTATCCAGCCCGATTTATCCTGATTGCTGCCATGAACCCCTGTCCCTGCGGTTATTTGACCGAGCCGACACGCCGCTGTGTCTGCTCCCCCATGGCGATTGAACGGTACCGATCCCGCATCTCCGGGCCACTTCTGGATCGTATTGATATTCATATCGAGGTGCCTGCTGTTCCCTTTAAAGAGTTGACCACAGAATTTCAGGAGACGCCAGCGCCTGCGTCTACGCCCGCGCCCGAATCGGCGACACCGAAGTCGCCCCCCATAGGGTCCGACACGATGAGAAAAGAGGTCTGGGGCGCACGAGAGATTCAGTTAAAACGGTACGAAGAATGTGGCATTTTGTGTAATGCCCAACTGACTCCAAAACAGACCAAACGATTTTGCAAAATTGACGAGGCCAGTCGAAAGATGATCGAGTTGGCGATGGAGCGGTTGGGGCTTTCCGCACGTGCCTATAGCCGGATATTAAAGGTGGCAAGAACGATTGCGGATTTAAGCCACCGGGAGGCCATTGTCAGTTCCGATATTGCCGAAGCGGTGCAGTACCGAAGTCTTGACCGAAAATTATTTGTACCGGCGTCGTAAGGAAAAGGACGCCCTATGGCAAGGTCGGTGTCGTAGGGGCGCACGGCCGTGCGCCCCTACGGCGCTATCGAGGCCGTTATATTGCTGGTTGCCTCAATGGGCTGGGCGGCACCCCAGCCGACACCCGCGATAAATCGGCTGCCCCAGATGTTGTTTTGTATACCATCATATTGATACCACGCGATAATGGCGTTCCCTAAGGGGTCAACGGCCACTTGAGGGGCTGCGGCAAGACCCGCGTCTCCTGTGGTAATACGGGTGGCCTGTCGCCATCCGGAGTTTATTACAAAGCGGTTGGTCCAGATGTTGTTTCGCATCCCATCCGACTGGTACCACACCGCGACGGCATTTCCAGCAGGATCAACGGCCACCTGGGGGGCATAGGCGCTCCCTGCATCGGTTGTTTCAATGGGTATTGCTGTTTCCCAGCCGCTCCCTGTAACAAATCGGTTGGCCCAAATGTTGTACCTTGTGCCATCATATTGGTGCCATATGGCAACGGCATTCCCGGCAGGATCAACGGCCACCTGAGGGAAGAAGGCGTTTCCCGTGTTGGTTTCAATCGGCTGAGGGCTTCCCCAACCCACGCCTGCGACAAACCGGTTGGCCCAGATATCGTGTTGTTCGCCGTTTGATTGATACCAGACGGCAATGGCGTTTCCGGAGGCATCCACGGCCACCTGGGGGAAATAGGCGCTTCCTTCGTTATTCGTTTCAATGAGCGTGGCTTTTTGCCACCCAGACCCTACTTGATACCGACTGGCCCAGATGTTATTTCGCGTGCCGTCCCCCTGCCCCCAGACCGAGATGGCATTCCCAGACGGATCAACATAGACTTTTATATGGGCGTCATTTTCTGTCGTCTTCGTCTTAATGAGAACGGGTGTCCCGCCCTCCTTGCCAATGGTGGTCTGAATCGGAGGGGCAGCCCCTTTTGTAACGGTTGCAACGGTACAACCGGCGCCGGCGCAAAGGGTATCTGACTTACTTGTTGTCGTTATGGCTGCATCTGAAACGGGTTTAAGTGTTAATGTCATGGATTGGCTGCCGGTAAGGGACATTGCACGGGGTATGCTATCCGGGCGAGTCCCTTCTGATGCGTTAGACAAAATAGATGCCGTTTCCAAGTCGGGTTGTTTTGCAGCATGATTAATCGAATCGGCTGGCTCCGATGAGGAAATTTGCTTCTCTGCCGATGATGCCGTTAACGGGGTTGCTAGCCCGGTCTGTTGACCTTGGCCGCCTGGATTGGAAGGCTCGCTTTCGTTAATGGGAGAATTACTGCGTATCTCTTTTGCTTGTAATGCGGACGGGATCACCTGCCTGGCTAGGAGTTGATTGTGGGGGACCTCGCTAGTCGTATGGCCTGTAGCAATCATAAGATGATCCCTTTCAGGATTTATTGTAGTGTCATGCCTTCTTGCGTGAAGGCCGCGTGTATTTGGACTTTTATAAGCGGGGTGGATTGACCCATCATTCTCTGATTCCATTTTCAGGTTGAAGCCTGCTGCTGTTGCCTTGGAATATTTCTCAACCTTATGCAAAGGTCGATCTGTATCCCCAAATAGCGCTTCTTGAATCTCCACAGGGTTGTTTTGTGGCCCAAAGACGTCTGTGCGCTGATTTTTTGATGTGGCCGTTAGTTCGGGGGTATCCCTTTGGGTCGCGGTACTTACAGAATTTTTTTTGAATGATACAAGACCGGCGGGGTTATTTGCTCCGAGACTTCTAATGGAGGGAATAATGTCATTATTGGCTACGTAGCCGGCAAAGACGGAAAAAACCGTGGCGAAAACAAAAACTGGGGAAAATACCCGCAGTATCCTCTCTTGCAGTATCTTCTGCTTACGAGATAGCATAGACCTCCTTCCGGGAATACAGAACTCTGCAATCTGTTTTCCCACCTTCCCTCCCTCAATAGCACTGACATTACTACCTTCACCCAGGGTGGAAAGACCCCATGCTACTCAAGTAGTCGGCCAGAGTTGGGGGAGAGTGTACTCCAAAAAAACAAAAATTTCAATAGGGCTGATCTTTTTAACCAGGGTTACGGCAAAGTTGGATATAACTATTGAAATAAAAATAGGATGGTCAACAATCAAACAGAGGCAATTTTCGTTATTCCCGAATGGTTCTATCGGGAATCCAGAATGTAAAACAGGACACAAATCACTGGATTCCCGCTTAAAGCATGCGGGAATGATGAAGACTTTGCCGAGACCCTGTCTTTTTAACCTCTTTTTACTTCCCCTCAGTTTTTGGTTGCAGGGGCGGGTTTGCTTCACCGGTTGTTCTAAGGGTACACTCGCACCGGCTTGTGGGGCCAATGTTCTGATGAAGGAGACACGCTTGACCATTGTTGAAGTAACGAATCTGACCAAAAACTATCTCCAGGGAAATATCGAGGTCTTTGCCTTGCGTGACGTGACGCTTGCCATTGAGCAGGGTGAGTTTATGGCGATCGCCGGGCCTTCCGGTAGCGGTAAGACCACCCTGCTCAACCTGATCGGGGGCCTTGACCTCCCCACTTCGGGCCGAATTGTAATTGAAGGGACGGATATCGGCCAACTCACCCTCCGCGAACGATCCCACGTCAGGCGTGATCGCATCGGATTTATCTTCCAATCGTTTAATCTGATTCCGGTTTTAACGGCACTGGAAAACGCCGAATTTGTTCTGGTCCTTCAGGGGGTTCCAGAACCGGAACGGCATCGTCGTGTAAAGGCCCTCTTTTCTGAGATAGGCATGGGCGGCCTTGAGCATCGCTTTCCCAATGAGTTGTCCGGCGGTCAACAGCAACGGGTGGCCATTGCACGCGCCATTGTGGCCAAACCGGCCATCATTCTGGCCGACGAGCCAACCGCAAATCTGGACTCCAAAACGGCGATGGCACTGCTTGAGACCATGTATAAGCTGAACCAAACCCAGGGCTCCACCTTTGTCTTTTCGACACATGACCCCCATGTCATGGGCATGGCCGGCCGGGTTGTTCATCTTGTGGACGGCCAGATTGCCAGCATAGAGATAAAGCACGAAGGCAATCGGCTAGGGGAACAACATCCGTGAGAACATTAGCACTAGGCTTGGCGCTGGTGCTTTTTTCCCCCCGCGTCAGCTTCGCAGAAACCCATCGGCTTAATATCGAGGTGAGCGATTTTTTAATTGTGCAATACCATAACGATTCCGATCCGATTGCAACAGATAAAGTATTCAACCTGCTGACGTTACGAGGGAAGAGTGATCGCTCATGGACGAAATCGTTACACACGGAGGTTCATCTTTTAGCGCTTGCTCTAAAATCGAAGGGGGCTGTTGACTCAGGCGTCTTTTCACAAAGCGGGGTGTCTCAGCTTTATGTTGTGGATCGCCTTGATCTTGCTATAGGGGATCAAGACCGATTTTTGCTTTATCCCGATCGGCTCAATATCAAATGGAAGAAAGAGCCGTTTAGCCTACGGATGGGGCGTCAGGCGGTGGGCTTTGGCAAGACCTTTTTTTGGAATCCGATTGATTGGATCAGCCCGTTTACGCCCAGCACCATTGACCGCCGCTACAAACCGGGCGCGGACGTTGTCCGTTTTGATTATTGGAAAACCCCGTTTTCCGGCATCTCTTTGTTTTACGCCGCGGGTGAGGATGGCAAGGCGGAAAAATCGGCAGGCATTGTTCGATATACCCACGCGATGCAAAATATCGATCTGGAGTGGCTGGCCGGAAAGGTGAGAAACGATCTTCGTTTGGGGTATGGTATTGCCTCAACGGCCCCCTTTTTACAGGGCGGGGCCTTACGAAGCGAGGGAGCGGTTTACATGCCGGATGGCCATGACGCCGCGTCTTTCTTCCGTGGAACGGTTGGCTACGACTATCAATTTCAAAACAGTCTAAGAGTGATTGCCGAGTATCATTATAACGGTGTGGGTGGAACCCATTCCGGCGACTACGCTGTTATTCGAGCTGATTCGCATCTTACCAGTGGGGAAATTTCCAATGTCGGCGTCCATTATGTTGGCATAGACGCCGCCTACGAGGTCACCCCACTGTTTCACGCCAACATGGGAGGCCTGATTAATCTGACCGACGGCTCCCTTGCCCTAATCTCAGGTGTGGGCTATTCGCTGACCGATGAAACCGATCTCAAGCTTGCAAGCTTCATCCCAATAGGAGAAGCCCCTCTGGATAGAGTACTGCGCTCGGAGTTTGGCGGCTATCCCACGTTCATAATGTTATCGTTGGCGAC
>SBBA01000012.1 GCA_005239925.1 Candidatus Troglogloeales bacterium
ATGCAATCCTACGGTTACCTTTTTATATGTCTTGACAGGATAGCTCGCGTATAACGCAAGACAGCAGCGCGATGCTGTTTCAATCCTCGCCCGCCCCGAAGGACGGGCGCTACATGTGGAGCGAGGTCGGATTCTAGGGAGTAATGGGTTTCAATCCTCGCCCGCCCCGCAGGGCGGGCGCTACAGTACACCAAAATTATCCTTTATTTTTATCGTGTTGTCTACCCTAAAACGCAGACCTTTTGTTTTTTCATGTATCATAAAACAACACCGCTCCTCATGGTCGGATATTTTCCTTTAATTTCAATTCGGTCCGCAATGCGCAAACCTCCCGCGTTTTTCACATCACTGGTGGTTCGCGTTTACACTAACAATGGCTCATCAAAATCAACCGTTTTGTCTACGCCATATATTTCAATATGCTTTTCCTTCGGCTCGGTGAGCCGATAAATCCGAAGCCGGTCTTCTTCCTTCTCGATGATATCTAAAAGCCTCCGAATCAATTTCTCATACTGCATTTCATTCACATTACATTCAAAGACCGATTTCTGAACACGCTGACCAAAATTCTTGCATTCAATCGCAACACGCCGTAAGCGTCTCCGCCCTTCCGGGGTCTCCGTCGAAACATCATACGTCACCACAATACACATAGCGTCTCATCTATAGAGATACGGAATATACGCTTCCATGTCCCCGCGCAGAGTGCGAGCCAGAAGTCGCGCCTGCACATGCGGAATCAGACCCAGCGGCATTTTTTGATTTAAGAGAGGATGCGTGATTTCTTCCTGTTTTCGTTTTTGATACGCGATGACGACCTCTTTCCTTCCATCGTCATTCAAATGAACGGCCCCACCCGGCCGATCAATAAAATGTTTTGCTTGAATCTGCTTACGGTTAATCAATGTCAATGCCAAACGATCCGCAATCACCGATCGAAGCTCCTCCATTAAGTCTAAAGCCAACGCAGCCCGCCCCGGGCGGATCGCGTGTAGAAAGCCCATTTGTGGGTCAAGTCCAACCCCCTCCACTCCGGCAACACAATCGTTCATCAGAATGGCATAAAGAAACGAAAGCAGCGCATTCATGGGGTCGCGCGGAGGACGACGGTTTCGGCCATCTAACCGAAACGTCTGCCGGTCTTCACGCACCATACGATCAAAAGACTCAAAATAGGCCCGTGCCGATTCCCCTTCAACCCCGCGCAACTGGTCGAGATCGTTACAATTCGGAAGACAGGTCAGGGCATTGGCAAGGGAGTTCGTCGTTTTCTCCAGCGCTTTCGCATCATCCGGATCGTTGGCCTCCCTCGCTCCGCGCAGAGCAATCTGTCTTGTGTTTTGAACCTTACCCGCTACGATATTTTTGGCGATATCGAGCGTCTTCTCGACGTTCTTCATTGTTTCATATTGAGCGCATCGCAGCAGAACATTGCCGGAGACCGGCCCTTCCACACGGGCGAGGAACCGACCCGTGGCGCTAAGTAATACCATGAACCGCCCGTCCTCGGCGCATCGCGCCATGGCCGCTGGGCTGACCATGACGTTACCAAAACAGACAATGCCGCCTAAATGATGCATCGGGACCTGGAGTTTTGTTTCCTTTTCCACCTCAACCTTGAGGGTATCATGATCCAGGTGGAGGTAGGCCCCTTCTGTTGTGATGTAGAGGGTGTTTAAAAGCTGGTGCACGTTAGAAGAACTTATTTAGGTTTGTCATCGTGAACATCTGATCGCCTCAAAGAGCTTTGTGCAATGGCCAGGCTCCGGTCGCGGAGCCTTTCCAGTATTTTAATCTTTTCCGTGAAAGAGAGCCGTGAGAGGCGCTTACGCGCAGCTCGTTTGCTTTCCAGAATTTTTTGCATCCACTCGTTCATTCTTTTCTGCCAAGAAACTGATGGCCAAATTGTTCCCATTTGGCAAGTAAATGATGTCGGCTAAGAATGGCGTCGAGTTGACTCGGATCAATCACGCCGCTTTCTACGAATTGTAGAATACGGATATGGTCTTTTGCACGTCCGGTTTGTAGGGCAATTGCAACAAGATGTTCCGCAGTCATAACCCATGTCCGAACCCCTTCCAATTCGGTTTCGACTGCTTGCGCTAATGCTTCTTCGTACAATGTATTCCCCGGAGGTAAGAACTGTACGGGCCAGCCGTCAATAATAACGGCCTCGCCTTCGATTTTGAACCCACGCTGGGTGAGATAGTCATAAATCGGAGAAAGTGTAACAAGGGCGCTATTGGGAAAGGTTGGCAATGAAACAAAGACGTCAATGTCAAAAGTGGCCGCCGGTTCCAGATAAAATGTTGCCCCCACGGCTCCGCCGATTGCGTATTTCCCAATGACGCCATCCGTTTGCATCTGGTTGATTACTTCTAATGTTGCTTTCATGAGAGGACTTCATCCACCTGAAATAAACCCTGTTTCAATCGGGTTAATTGCTTCTGCTCCGCAATAGCTGACGGCATGCACGATTCCAACAGAGAACAATGCCTACACCGGGCATCATTCACCGGCGGAGGAATCGTCTTTGATGAAAACATCTCCCGGATGGCCGTAACCGTTGTCTCCACAAGATTGCGTAGTTCGGTATTGAAGACAACCTCCCGACGTCTTCGAGAACTGTGGTGAAAGATCGCGCCCTTCGGGACATCCTTTCCGGTCATTTCTTCCAGACAGATCGCCTGGGCGCAGAGTTGAAGATCGTCATGTTCTTTTTGTCGGCGTGGGCCATGTTTGTACTCAACCGGATAGGGTGTTTCTCCGTGAAATTCGACCACGTCCGCCTTACCGACCAACCCCAACCGATCACACCACAACGGCAATGCCCGTTCAACACGTATCCCCTCTTGATATTCTGTCTTCACTTCGTCAACCCGGCTATGAACGGCTTGTCCGCGCTG
>SBBA01000127.1 GCA_005239925.1 Candidatus Troglogloeales bacterium
AGAGGGCTGAACGAACCAACCATCACGATCCAGGGCCCCATCCGAGGCACGAAGCCATTGTCCAATCAGGGTGAATGACCCTACGTCATATCGGGCATTAAATCCATATCTTATTTTGCTATCGTCCTCTAACTCATCTGCGGGAAACTTATCGTAGTCGGGAAGTTTTTTTAAGAAGTCCATATCAGCACTGCTCAACGTCCCACTGTAGTAGAAGGGAAGTAAATCCACCTTCGAAGAGGCCCCAATCTCTTTTTTAAATCCAGCGCCAAAACCGACCACCAACTGATCCTGTGTACTGTTTGTCTCATTACGTGCATCGTGAATAATGGGATAGCCACTGTCCTCACTGGGACCCTTTTTACCAAGCACAAATCCATTGGTAAAAGAGGAGAGCCAGTAAAGCCCGCTGTCATAGTTTCCCCCCACCGTTACACCCAGGTCATCACTTCGGTAAAAGGCGGTTTCCACAAGAATCTCAGACTCCAATTTTCGGTCGATATTGGCAATGAATGGATCGTTTAAACCGGCTTCCAGCCACAGATAATGGGGTGAGCCAGAAAACTTTGCCCAGACCTCTTCAATATAGGTCTTGTCCGCCTTGAAATAAAGATCGGCACTTAAAATAACGTTCTCATTTAATTTGAGTTTAGGATAAAGATAAAGCACATCAATTTGAAAATGGGGGTCTTCCTCGCCAGTGCCATTATTGTTCTTTGGATCCCCCGTGGTGCTTTCATCCTTCTGCGTATCTACAAATTCCAGTTCCAATTCGCCACCCAGGTAAAAAGAGGCCTCTTGCGCAAATGCAGCGGTTGAAATACCCAAGACAAATAACAATGCAGAACCTACTCTACCCCATTTTTTTATCATTTCTTTTTTTCCCTTTCCTTGTTGGTATGGACTCAGCCTAGACGTCATTCCCGAATGCTTTTACCGGGAATCCAGTGACCCTCTCCCTAACCCTCCCCCGCAAGCGGGGGAGGGAAGGAAGGGTGGGGTCACTCCGGCTTAAAGATTTCCGGAATGATGACTTGTGTCATTGTAAAGAAGTATTAGAGACCCTACACCAAGAGGGAAAAGGCTCGCCTCTACACTGCCGTGTTGGTAAAGTCAAAATCGGGTTGACGCTCATCCCCCGGCCCGACAAACCAATAAAGCGCCGGGATCACAAATAACGTGACCAAGGTCGAAACGATCAGCCCACCAATAATGACAATCGCCGTGGGCCGTAGAATCTCAAGGCCCGGACCAGAACCGAAAATAATAATCGGCAACAAGGCCCCCATAATGGAGAACGAACTCGCCAGAATGGCAGACATGCGCTCTCGTGTCCCTCGGAGAATCAGATTCAGACCAAACGGCACGCCTTCCTGTTTTTGGATTTCTTGATAGTGTGAAACAAGCGTGATGCTGTTTCGGGCCGCAATCCCCAATACGGCCAGCAATCCGACAACAGAGCCCATAGAGATTACCCCACCTGTAAGAAGGACGGCCAGAAGCCCGCCCGCAATTGCTGTGGGAATGACCAGAAAGGAGATGGCCGCCAGGCGAAAACTCTGGAAACAGGCCTGTGATAAAAGAAAAATCCCAATGATAGCGGCAATAATAAAGCTACGTATCCGTCCTTTAACCTCCTGCTGCTCGATATACTCCCCCATCACTTCGGGGTGATATTCCAGTGGGAAGGACACGGTCTTAAGACGATCTTCAATTTCCTGATTGATCGCCGCCAAATCACGCCCATCCACACCGGCCACAACATCAATATAGGGAGCGATATTTTCATGCCGTATCCTCGTGGGCGTTGAAATCATCGAGACATCGGCGACATCCCCCAGACGAATACGATTGCGATCCGTTCTGTCAATCAATACATCGTTGACCTGGCTTAAATTTTGACGGGTCTCCGGGGCACCCCAGACGACGACATCATGTATCTTCTGTTCCTCAAAGAGGTAGCCGACGGTCAACCCAGAGAAAACCGTCGCGGCAGAACGCCGAACATCACCCGGTTTGACGCTGAGTTTTCCCGCCTTCTCTAGATCCACCTTAACCCTGATCTGCGGCTCTTCCATTTGGCCAACCACGCGCAAATCAACAAGCCCCTTAATATCGGCCAAGGCAGTACGAACGGCCTCGGCCTGATCGCGCAGCACCTCTCGCTTCTGACCAAAAATCCGCACCACAACCGGAGATTCTTGGCCACTTAACGCAGAGCTGACATTATCCCGCAGATAACTCCGGACATTTCCCTCCACACCAGGATATCCGGCAACCGTCTCTCGAATTGCGGCAACCGTCGCTTCGTAATCGGCCGCAGGATCAATATCCACCCAGATTTGTCCTTCATTGACGCCAACAATCTGATCCCCCGTGATGGCACGCCCTATGTGGGCGCCCACATTGGTGATGCCGGGAATAGACTGTAACTCCTCACTAACACGGGAGGTAATCCGATAGGTCTCCTGACGGGAGGTGCCCGGCGGCGTGGCCCAATCCACCAAAAGGGTTCTCTCCTTAAGCGAAGGCAATAGGGACTGCCCCAAAAACATCCACAACCCAACACCCGCCACAATCAGGGCACCAACGGCCATAAACGCGGTTTGCGGTGCCCTTACAATCCCTTCCAGGGTAGCATCAAACCGGGTTCGAAACCAGGCCGAAATTGGCGACTCGCCTATCCCATCCGATTTTTTTTCGAAAAGGATCAGTTGCAAGGCAGGGGTCACCGTCACCCCAACAATCATCGAGGCCGCCACAGCCAGCAAATAGGAAATGGCCAACGGCTCAAAGAAGGCCCCTGATACCCCACCCATAAAAAAGATCGGCATTACAGCCAGTACAATAATCAACGTGGCGTAAAGGGCGGTGCGTTGCGTCTTAATCGCCGTCTGATAGATGATGCTGCCAATGGGTGTATTATCACCCTTCTTACGGCTACCCAGTTGCCGCATCAAGCGTTCCATATTCACGATCGAGTCATCCACGATAATCGTCAGAGAGAGGGCCAAACCAGCCAAAATCATCGTGTTCATCGTCGCACCCATCAACTGCAACACAATCACGGCGGCAGCAAGGGACAACGGAATCGCAATAAGGCTCACCACTGCGCTCCGTGCATTAAATAAAAAGGCCCCAATCACCAGCGTCATCAGGAAGGCGCCCATCAGAATCGCCGAGGTCAGGTTGGAGAAGGCGTCTTCAATATACGAGGCCAACCGAAAAACGGTGGAATCAATCTTAACGCCGGGAAGACCGAGACTTAATTCAGCCAGCGCCTTCTCAACGCCCTTTGTCGTTTCCAACGTGTTGGCCGATGGCAGCTTCTCGACCACAAGCATCAAACCTTTTCCCTTATTCACGTAGGCATCGCCGATCAACAAGGGGTGTCCAAAGGTCAGTTCGGTCACGTCGCCTAAGGTCATTGTTTTTCCGGTCAGCAACAAATGCTGCGGTGTCATGGCCACCTTGGCCATCTCCTCTGGCGTTCGAATGGGCATATCATGGAGAAGCCCCAGCCGCTGATTCTTATTATCAACCCAGCCGCCTGTTCCAGCAGAAGACCCTCTTAGAAAGGTGAGCGGGGTGGACCACAGGGCGTCTCCCGCGGCTGTAATAACATCCTCCTGGATCAGTTGAGCCTCTCGCAATCGTTCGGGATCAAACTGAACCTGCATCTGCCGCAGCCGCTGCCCCCAGATCGCCACATTTGCGACACCAGGAACCCCCATTAATTTAGGCTTAACCGTCCAGCGGGCCAGCAGAGATAACTCCGTTTCCTCAACCGTATCGGACGACAACCCCACCATCATAAAGCGAGAGGTTGTTGATAGGGGTTGGAGAATCGCGGGGGGTTGGGCGACGTTCGGAAGGGTATAGGCCAGTGTCAACCGTTCCTGAATCATCTGCCGTGCCTTGATCAGATCGGTCCCCCGGTTAAAGGTAAGTAAAATAGATGAAAGTCCGGTGACCGATTCGGAGCGGACGGAGGAAAGCCAGGGCACACCACTTAACAACTCTTCGAGGTTGAGCGTGATCAGGCTCTCGACCTCTTCGGCGGATAATCCAATGGCTTCGGTTTGCACCTCCACCGTAGGCGCTGCAAATTCAGGAAAGACATCTACCGGCATCTTATGAAACTGAGAGGCGCCATATGCCATCAATCCAACGGCAAAGGCAACTACCATAAAACGGAACTTAAGACTCGAACCAATGATCCAGTTGAACATCTATCTATCCTCCCTTTCTTTCTGCTATCCCACGATAAATTTTTTCTGCCTCTCTATTCACACAAATTTGCCGTCATTCCGACAATCTTTAAGCCGCTCCCCCACCCTTCCCTCCCCCGCAAGCGGGGGAGGGTTAGGGAGAGGGTCTCTGGATTCCGGATAGAATCATTCCGGAATGACGGGAGACAGAGTTTTCTCCTAGACACTATTTTATTTCTTAAAAACCACTTCGGCGCCAAACAGCAGGGGCGCCCCCACGGTGACAACGGACGTTCCAATGCCAGGGCCATCCGACAAAACTGCCCAATCCCCCACAATGTGCTTCACCATAATCGGCTTTCTCTCGAAGGTTAATGGACTGGGATTCGTATAAACCCATGCCCCTCCCTGTCCATCATAGTAGACAGCGCTATAGGGCACAACCAGCTGGGCCTCAGCCACGCCTGCAATAGGCAACTCCACCCGGACACGCGTATAAAGCGGCAGGCTATGATCCTTGCTGGATATCTTGTAATAGATCTGCAACATAGACCGTTTCATGTCTTCATAGGGAGGAATCCCGGACGGAACGGCGAATACCGCAGGGCTTCCTGCATCGCGTGTAGAGAGCGGCAATATACGGGCCGGGGCCTCTTTTTGCAATCGTTCATATTCCCCGTATGAAAGAGTAATTTCAACCCAGAGATCGGCGCCTTTTGGCAATGCAGCCGGCACCTCAGAGTCCACCGATTTAGGCATTCCAAACGAACCGACCCCGCTTAATCCAAAACTGCCCGCCGAGGACGATTTGGGTACATGTGTGATGGGCGGGATCGTTCTCCCCCCCACAACCTGCTTACGATTAATCACCTCCTGGCTGACACGCCCCACTTGAACACCCAACCGCTCCGATGCCTTTTGACTTAAAATAACCCGCTTGATCGGACTATCCGGTATCTCCTCAAACTTGACCGCGTCATTGGGGACTGCGGCTCCGGAGGGCGCTGGATCACCGGATTGAACCACCTCCGATGAAAACAAAAACATCAGCGCAACGGCTAAGACGGCAAATCCGCCCACTAAAAAAGTTTTACCTTGACTCGTTTTTCCTAACATCTTGTCCTCCTCGTTAATTAACTATGGAACACCTCTAACCACCTATAATGGCGGGACAATACCACCGTCACCCACCATAACAAAAGACGCCGTCCCCTTTTCCGCGCCAACAAAAACATGTGCCCCCGTTTTAATCAAGTTCCGCTCCCCAAGCGACAGCATGAGAATCGGTACATCCCGTGGAATATCCACGTCCGTTTCTTCTTCCTCGGTAGGGCCGTATTTAATCGAAATCACACGGGTCTCAAGATCGTCTACCCAACCATGTGTAATCACACTATCCTTAGTAAGATCCCACGAGGTATGTCCCAGTGCCAAACCACGCAACTTTTCATCGAAGATGCGAAGCTCAAATCCATGATGTAACCAAGACATGGAATCCCGAACAATGGGGCTATAGGCATTCAGCCGCTTTGAGACGGAGCCGACATAGACACCAAAGGCAACGTCGGTAAAATCCGCCTTGGTCAGCTTTAGAACGGTGAGATCAGGCGGAAGCGACAGTCGCACCTTTCCTGTGTTGGTATCCACGACAACCGAATCGGCCGCAACCTGGGCAATCTTGCCACGAACGTGCGTCTCCTTATTGCCCTCCGTTACCTGTTGCGCCTCTACCGATTGTCCTGCTAAAATGGCAACCATAAAAACAACCAGAATCCATCTATTTTTCATAATCCTTCCTCCTTTACATACCCTATGTGAAACACCTGTCATTCCGGTAATTTTTAAGCCGGAATCCAGAGTTACACCATCGCGGACAGCCCTGGATTCCCGATAGAAACATTCGGGAATGACGGGGAGTTCTTCTCAGCCCCCCCTCGATAAAAGCCCCCTACGCCTTTCGAACCGTTCCCTCTCCAAATCGGTGATACAAAACTGGAACGACAAACAAACTTAGCAGCGTAGAAGTGACCACACCACCCATAATGGCCACGGCCATCGGGTGCTCCACCTCATGCCCCGGAATACTGCCTGCAATAATCAACGGCAACAGCGCGAAGACTGTGGCCAACGTTGTCATCAGGATAGGAGATAAACGCTCGCTTGCGCCGCGCAGGATCAGATTTAAACCAAACGGCTCCCCTTCCACCTCTTCCAGATGCCGATAATGTTCGACCAACATAATACTGTTTCGAGCAGAAAGCCCCAGAATCGTAATCGCCCCCACCAGAGAGCCAAGCGAAATGACCCCCTCACTCATATAAGTAGCCAGAATGGCGCCCACCAGGGCCATCGGCAAGGCCAAAAAAATCAGCGTAGCCAACCGGAAATTCCTAAAAGTCATCTGCAGCATCAGGAAGATCACAATCGTAACCACCGCCGATGCCATCAGCAAGCCCCTCTGCGCCGCCTGACGCTCTTTGTACTCACCCAATACTTGCGGGTGATACCCCACAGGAAATGAAACAGTCTTTAATCGTTCCTCTACATCCCTTGCGACGGAGCCTAAATCACGCCCCTTGACATTGGCATGCACATCAATCCGCCGGGAATTGTTTTCCCGTTTAATCTTGTTGGGCGTCGGAACCAATCGCACATCCGCCACATCGCCCAAACGCACCCGCCCGCCATAGGGGGTATCAATCAGAAAATCTCTGATACTATCCACACTCGTTCGTATAGACTCCCCCGCCCAGACAAAAACGTCAAAGACCTTACCCTCTCTATGGATATCCGTCACCTCGACGCCGGACATAAACGCCGCCACCGTGGGACGAAGATCGCCCGGTTTTAATCCGTGGGGGGCGGCTGCCTCATGATTTAACGCAACACGAATCTGTGGAATCAGAACCTGCTGCTCCTGATGCAGGTCAATGATGCCCGGAATATCCTTCAGTGCCGCCTCCACTTCACCCGCCTTTTCCCGAAGCACAGGGAGATCCGGCCCAAAAATACGGATCACAACCGCCTCTCCCGCCCCGGTTAAAACCTCTCGCATACGCTCCTTCAGGTAGGTCTGCACGTCACGACGAAGCCCCGGATACCCCATCACCGCCTCTTCGACGGCATGGAGCGTTTTATCATAATCCACGGAAGGGTCAACGCTGATCCAGTTCTCGGTAAAATTAACGCCATACGGCTCATCCCCGCCGACGGCACGCCCAATATGGGCACCAAAATTACGAACACCGGGAATGGCGCGTAACTCCCGGCTGGACTGCTGCGTGATACGAAACGTCTCTTTGTGCGACGTCCCTTCCGCAGGCACCCAGTGCATCAGAAAGTCTCTTTCTTTAAAGGAAGGAAGGAGCGACTCCCCTAAAAAGGGATAGATGATCAGACCGGCTGCCACGACCACCAGCGTGCAGACATAAGTTAAACGGGGGGCATGAACCACCCGTGACAGCACGGCGCCATACATCTGCTTTAACTTCGGAACCAGCGGGGACTCCCGATCCAACGATGTCTTCCCGCCCAACAAAATCAGGGAGAGGGCTGGCGTTACGGTCAACGCTACGATCATGGAGGCAAACATGGCAGTTAAATAGGAGACGGCCAAAGGTTCAAAAAATGCCCCCGACAATCCGCCCATAAAGAACACCGGCGACACCGCCAACAAAATAATCAACGTCGAGTGGACAATGGCGGTGCGCACCTCAATCGAGGCGTCAAAAATAACCTTGATAATTGGCACGGTGCTCCCCGTCCGATTACGCTCCCGCAGACGCCGAACGATATTTTCAACGTCAATAATGGCATCGTCCACAATATCGCCCAAACCAACGATAAATCCGGCCAATACCATTGTATTGATTGTTGTTCCCTGCCAATAAAGAACCAGACCGGCGGCCACCAGCGACAACGGGATCGCGAGAACGCTGATCAGGGCCACCCGCCACTCATAGAGGAAGGCGCCCAGAATAAAAATAACCAAAAGCGATCCCATGAGAAGCGACTCGGTTAGATTGTCAATAGACACCTCGATGAACGTGGCCGGACGAAAGATCGTGGAATCAATCTCGATATCGGGCAAACCGGGTTTTAGTTCCGCCAGCGCCGCCTCAATCCCCTCCGTGACCTCCAGCGTGTTGGCCCACGGGAGCTTCTCGACAATCATCATCAGGCCCTCGCCATCATTGATGACGGCGTCACCCACCAGAGGCCAGGTGTCCCATTTTACATCGGCGACGTCCGCAAGCCGCGGCGGCGCCGTGGGACGCTTTTTAACCTGGGCAACCGGAACAGCAGCCAGATGCTCCGGCGTAAAAACCGGAGACTCATGATGCATCACAAGCCGCTGATTGGGGGTATCGAACATGCCATCAATACGGGCCTTGGCCCCGCCGGTATAACGCAGCAGGCTATAGTCCAAGGCGTTCGATGTCGTTTCCATCACCTCATCCAACGTTACGTTATGGGCGCGCATTCGATCCGGGTCAAACTGCACCTGCAACGATTTGATCCGCTCGCCCCAGATGGGGATATTCGCCACACCGGGAACCGACATGAGACGGAACTTGATCGTCCAATAGGCAATCATCGAAAGGTCCATCATGTCGTATTTTTTGGATGAGATACCGATTTTCATGACCCGGGAGGTCGAGGAAAGCGGCTGAAGGATCACCGGCATACCCGAAGACTGCGGCAATTCAGCAATGGCAAGCTCCAGCCGTTCGGACACACGTTGCCGCGCATCCAACAGGTCAACACCTGATTTGAAAAGGAGAACAACCTGAGACAAGCCTTCCACAGAGGAGGAACGAACGACATCAATCCCCGGCGTCCCACGGAGGGCCATTTCCATGGGAATAGTGATGAGGTTTTCCACCTCGGCGGCCGTCATACCAGGCCCTTCAGTCTGGATTTCTATTTTGGGCGGGGCAAACTCGGGGAAGACATCAATGGGCATTTGGCGAATTCGCTCGGCGCCAAATGCAATCAAGGCCGCCGCGGCCGCAACAACAAGAAAACGATACTTTAGACTCGAACCGACAATCCAGTTAAACACGATCGCACCTCCTGGAATAAAGAAAATCTAACTCGGCAACCCCCAGCAAAAACTCCGGGATAAGCCGCCCTTCCCCTCTTAACGGTGCAGAGGACAATTATTTTCCCTTTTTGAAATAAGAGCAATACCCAAAAAGGGGGTAAACTTCAGTGGTTCTGTATCTGTACTGTAATGGATCAGAAGATAAGTCTCAAGCAGCCCGGAGCCCCGATTCCATTTTATAACCCGCATAAGGATAAGCGCTTGACTCTTCAGAAGAGCCTTTGTATGATGCCGGCTGCTACGTCGGTTGGATAGCGCTACGCATCTTATAGAAAACAACGGGGAGGGTTTTATCATGAAAAGAAAAGATTGTCAAGCAAAAAAAATAAAAAGTTTAAAAATACTTTTCGTTCTTTTTTTTCTGGGCTGGATGGCTTCTTCGGCATGGGCCCAGGAAGGGGTGCGACAACACTTCCCTGCTTATCTGGGGGATCGGGGAACCGGCGTCACCACCTCGCTCTTTGGCACCTACGTGCGAAAGGGGGAATGGATCATCTATCCATTTTACGAATATGAAAAGTTTAGCGTGTCGGAGTATACCGCAAGCGAGTTGGGGTTCACGCCACTGCCCGGCGATAAGGACAGTGACGGCCAGGAAATTGATCATAAGGGCAAGGAAGAGGTTCAGGAGGCGCTTTTGTTTTTTGCATACGGCATCACGGAAGACATTGCCGTGGAGTTTGAAACGGCCCTCTACGAAACAAAAACACTGACCATGGATCCTAATGACAAAACATCGGGCTTTAAGGGAAATGTTCCTGGACGTTTGGATCAATTTAAAGAGTCCGGGTTTGGAGCAACACAGGCGGAGCTTCGGTGGCGTTTTTCAAGGGAAACAGAGACCACTTGGGAAAAGTTTGTCGCCTTTGAGGTCGAGTTCCCCTTGCAGAAAAGCAAAAAACTGATTGGCGCGCAGGACTGGGAAATCGTCACCGCGTTCGGTTGGGTGAAGGGATTCCCCTGGGGAACCATCACGCCACGGTTTTCGATTGAATACGATGGGGAGGAAATCGGGGTCTGCGAATGCGCGCTGGAGTATTTGAAACGGGTTTCGGACAGTTGGCGGGTTGTAACAACCCTGGAAGGAGACCTCGACGAGATTTCTTTGATTGGAGAGTTACAGTACTTTATCAGTCCCCATGCCTTTCTCAAGCTCAATACGGGTATCGGCCTGACAGAGACGGCGCCCGATGTTGCACCGGAGGTCGGCGTGGCGTTTACGTTTTAGATTAGAGGAAGCGGTGCCTCCGGCTATTAACACGGCTGACGGGTGCATACCTTTTGCGCGTCTACAACAAGAGGGCTAAATAAAGGACATCTCCAAAAACCTGCCGCTTCTGGTTCAAATGCAAGGGCTACTACGCACAAGAACCGCAAGGATTGCAGCGTACATGAGGATGTCGAGCACCGCAGGTGTGGAAGGGCGCATGGGATAATCATGCACCCCTCCAAATCACCGTAAACAGTTACGGCACACTACTGACTTTTTCGCAAGCAGTGGCAACATCGGTACCGCTGCCACCTGAACACCGATCTGTATCGGCGCCACCATCCAACGTGTCGGTACCTGGGCCGCCAAATAACCGGTCGTTTCCGGCATCACCCGCCAAGGTATCATCCCCCCTCTGGCCATGCAGATCGTCTTTTCCGTCGCCTCCCGACAGACGATCATGGCCGACGCTCCCGTACAACTTGTCATCTCCAGCGTCACCGGTTAAGGTATCATTGCCGCTCTGGCCATGTAACTGATCATTGCCCTCTCCTCCAAGGAGGACATCATTTCCCTCTCTGCCATACAGCTTGTCCTTTCCATCCCCACCCACGAGGCAATCGTCTCCGCCTCTTCCATGGAGCTGGTCATTCCCGCCCAAGCCCAGAATCAGATCGTTTCCAGACGTGCCCAATAACTTATCATTGCCGCTGGTTCCCGTAATAGTATTCGTCGTTGGCAACAGCGGACATGCGTCTACGTCATCGTCCATGCCATCACCGTCATCATCAGAATCAACACAATTGGCAATATCATCCGCGTCCGGGTCGGTTGTGTCTGAACAGGTAAACGACGCAGCAGGACTAAGAGGCACCGTAACACCATCAATCGTCACTTCCACCAGAGTAGAACCGGTATTCGTAATCGAGAAGGCCGCCGGGTCAAATTCCACCCCGCCACCTGTGGACAGAGGTACTGTTACAATTTCTCCACCCTCGGTAATAAAGGTTATATCTACATCCCCCGTGATCACACTAACAATCACTGAACCGCAGGTTACAACCATCTCAAGCCCCGGCCCAAAGGAGAACGTCCCGGCGCCCCCACAGGCTGAAACAGTGGCAGGGGTAATCCCCCCCTCTGGTGAGGTTGTAATCCGGACACCCGCATCGGCCTCATCGGCAATGGATATTATCTGCCCTCCTCGATCCGTAATCGCTCCCGATGTTGTGCCATCGGAAAAATCGTTCGAGGGGGTTGTCGGAGCGGTGTCAACCTCATTCTCGATCCCATCGAAATCCATATCCGTACATATATTGACGTGACTGATCTCCCCCGTCGTCGGATCGCAGACATCGGTCGTGCAGGCATCACCATCGTCGGTATTGACCGGTGCATGACTGATCTCCCCCGTGGCTGAATCACAGCTATCGGTCGTGCAGGCGTTGCTGTCATCAATAACCACGGGCGTATGGGCCACCCCCGTTGCCGAGTCACAGGTATCAATTGTACAGGCATTGCTATCATCGGGATCAATCGCCGTGTTGAACACACCCGTCGCTGAATCGCAGGTATCCGTTGTGCAGGCATTACCATCATCCGGATCAATCGTCGTATGGATCGTATCACCCGTCACCGGATCGCACGCATCTATCGTACAGAGGTTGCCGTCATCCACCACAACATGGGTGCAATGATCGGTATCCACACAATCGGCAAGTCCATCCCTATCCATATCCGAAAAGGTTTCGTCCACCGAGCCGTCTGCATCGTTGTCCACGCCGTCACATATTTCTACGGAAGGTGGAGGCACAGCCAAGGGAACCGTACATTCCGAATCCGCGCTATCGGTATCCCCATCCAGATCATTATCAATCCCATCTAGACAGGTTAGGTCTCCTTCCGGCCCCTCGGTTAAGAATGTCAACGTTGTGGCCCCCGTGTCATCTGCCGATGCAACCAACTCGGAGATCACAATTGGCGGATCCCCGCTCGGCAAAACGACTGGAACCGTTGCCGACCAGAAGGCCGGCTCCGGGCTATAGCAACCGCCCGGAACACCCGTTAATCGCACCGAAAGCTCTGCCAAATTGTGTCCCACGCCGGGGAAATTGGGCGAGGTAAAGTTCCAATCCACCGCGCCCGTCATACACCCTGCGCTGTTGTCAAACGGCGCACCATTGAGGAGAATCCTTAATGTATCGCCCGTCCCGCCTAAACTGGCCGGCGGAGAAGGAAGAAATCCCGTGTTTGCCCCCCCCTGAATAATAAAGACATCAAAGAAAGAACCGCCTCCTACTTGGAACGAAATCGGCCCCACCTCTTCTCCAGGATTTAACGGGATTGTGCTTAGGCCCACATCGTACATCAACGTGATCGCGTCGTTTTCGGGATTCACAACAACATAAACCCAGCTATGGTTTTTCAGAAAGGTTGCCGGAACAACATCCTCCCACTCGCCGGGGGCCGGAGGGGCGTTCGGCGGCCCAAACTGACCATCTATGATAATCGAAGCAGCGCTGGGGGGATTCGTAATCGTGGGGTTTGCGACCTGGTCGCAGACATCGCCAATCCTATCCCCATCTGTATCTTCCTGTCCGGGGTTCGGAATGTTGGGACAGTTATCGCTCCCATCTGGAATCCCATCATTATCCTGGTCGTTATCCCGACAGTCCGGTATCCCATCACCATCGGTATCTAAAAATCCTTCGTCTACATGGCCATCCCCATCATTATCCAAGCCGTCACAAATCTCCTGGGGTTCGGCCTGACAGGTCGCGCTACAGCCGTCACCATGACTGGTGTTGCCATCATCACATTGTTCAGAGACCTGGTTGATAATGCCATCCCCGCAAGCTGGAACCACCTCATTGGCACAGACATGACTGCATCCATCCCCACTGACGTTGTTCCCATCATCACATTGTTCGCCTAATGCCGACTGCAACAGATGGTCGCCACAGAATTCCGTAAGACAGATACCACTGCACCCGTCTCCACCTACGGTGTTCCCATCATCACACTGTTCCCTTGCATCGAGAACTGTATTGCCGCAGATCTCCAATTGACAGGTACCACTGCATCCATCTCCACCCACGGTATTCTCATCATCGCATTGTTCCCCTGCATCGAGAATCGCATCTCCACAAATCTCTAGTTGACAGAATACGCCACATCCATCCCCACTCACAGTGTTCCCATCATCACATTGTTCCGTGATCGAGTTGACAACGCCATCGCCGCAGGCCCCTTCAATCTGGCAAAATGCGTTACAACCATCGCCATTCGTGATGTTGCCGTCATCGCACTGCTCTCCGATCTCAACAACCCCGTCCCCGCAAACCGGTCGTGGCGGTGGAAACTCCTCAATCCGGCAAAACGCATCACAACCATCGCCATTGAAATTGTTCCCATCATCGCACAATTCCGTGACCGGGTTGATAACGCCATCCCCGCAAATGTCCGGCACCACCTCAAAACCAACCTTTTCGGACGGAACAAAAAGATACGTCGCACTATCAGAGAAAAGCGTGATTGCCAGCCTCTGCGAAAATTGATTTGTTACGGTGATATTCCGGTCAATGCCACCACCATCAAGCAGGTACCCCGTCAGATGTACCGTGGGGTTTCTTATTGGTGTAACTTCAACCACGCCTGTATCAGTTCGTCTTTTTTCCACTGGATTGCAGAAAAAAACCGGCTCTACCACCAAGTTTGTTGATATTCCAAACTGATCGGCAAGCCCTACCGTAACATTAGGGACCGACCCAGTCACATCACCATTAATACCAAACACACTAATGACTCCATAGCACAGGAAATGATCCAGGAGGCCCAGATTCGTAGGCTCATCATTCTTCTGTGACGGAACCAAAAGGTACCGCGGGTCACCTAAAGTAAGCACCTGCCCGTTCAAAAACTGGTTGTTAACAACGACCTTGCGCACTACGATGTTAAAGCTGCCGTTGCTATCAATAAAGCCTGGATCGCCCACCTGAAGCCCCACTAAATGCGCATTCAGGCCACTGACCCCTGTCACGGTTCCATCAGGTAACGTCTTGGTTACCGGATTACCAAAGAGATCTGGAGCGAACACGTCGTATATATGCAGTCCAAATTGATCCTTCATCTCAACAGAATTCACTCTCTGAAACTGAAAGTCCGGGTTGAAACCGGAATAAACCTTGAAATGATCCACCGGGTCCAACTG
>SBBA01000007.1 GCA_005239925.1 Candidatus Troglogloeales bacterium
CAATGACAATTTAAGAGGCACATCAGCAAACGACCTAATCCGTGGCTTAGGTGGAAATGACAGAATCAATGGCAAAGGCGGAGACGACTGTCTGGTGGGTGGAAACGGAAGAGACAGTCTTATTGGTGGAAGAGGAAATGACGTTTTAAGTGGTGGCCTTGGGAACGATCGGTTGCTAGGCGGCGTAGGAGATGATGTCTTAGACGGCGGAGAAGGTAGGGACAGGTGTTATGGTGGAAGCGGCATCGACACTGCAGCCAACTGCGAAACAATCCGCAGCGTACCCTAAAATAGAAACATTCAAACGACACTGGGTTCCGGCTTAAACATTGCCGGTCGGGACGCCGACTGCGGAAACCGATATAGCGAAGAAAAATTATCCCCAGGATAAGGCCAGTTCAGGCTGAGCGCAGAGGGTATCACTATCGGTATGGGATGCCAGGTGAAACAGACTCTTGTCATCTCGTAATGTCTTAATCAATTGCGTATGCAGGGTATGGCCGGAATGATAGGCCTCCACATGGCCACGAATTGGCATGCCCAACAAGGCCAGGTCACCAATGAGGTCTAGAATTTTGTGGCGGACAAACTCGTTATGGAAACGCAACCCTTCCGCATTGAGTACCTTATTTTCGTCCACAACAATGGCATTTTCCAACGACCCCCCCTGAGCCAACCCCTGCTCCAAAAGCCGCTTCACATCCTTGAGAAACCCAAACGTCCGCGCGGGGGCTATCTCTCGAATAAAGGCTTCTGGAGAATGCCGATAGACATAGGACTGGGTTGCAATCAGGGGATGACGAAACGCAATGGTATAAGAGACCTCAAACGCGGTCGAAGGTGTAACCCGGATAGACTTTGTTACTTCCGAGGTTGACGTTTCGATCCTGTCCGTCAGGGTAATCGGCTTGATGATATTAACGTAATGCTTGATCCGATCCTGCTCCACCTGTTCAGCTTGACGTAACAGATTCACAAAAGGGGCCGCGCTGCCATCCCCAATGGGCACCTCTTCCCCATCGAGTTCGACAAACAGATTGTCTATCCCCATGGCGTACAATGTGGCCAGGAGATGCTCCACCGTTTGCACTTGAACACCATCCATCCCTATGGTGGTTGAGTACAACGTGGAAATAATTTGGGCCGCAGAGGCCGGGATTTCAAAAGCGCCGAGGTCAGTCCGTCTAAAAACAATGCCAGAGCCGGCGGGCGCGGGAAGCCACCTCATTGTAACCGGCGCCCCGGAATGCAGACCAATACCGCTAAAAGAGACTTCTTTTTTAATTGTCTTTTCGTGTATCATCGGAAACATAATTAGTGTCTGAACGAAAACTCCCACTTTTGTCATTTCGACCGAAGGGAGAAATCTTTTACCTCAATGTTATCAAGCCCACGAGATTTCTCGCTCCGCTCGAAATGACAGAAAAAGAGCCTTTTCGTTCAGACACTACTTAATGGAACAATAATCCTTGCCTATGTGTTAGACTACAAAGCAATATTTGTGCCTAAAGAACTTAGTTGAATAATTTAATAAAGCCTATAAATATCAATGTGTTATATTTTCATTGTCTGGGTTGAAACAGGTGGCTGAGTCTCATTTTGTATCAAAAAACAAACAGGTGTCGTATTTTTACAACATAAAGGGAGAGGTTGGATGAAGATTGGGGTATTAACGGGAGGTGGGGATTGCCCCGGATTAAATGCGGTGATTCGGGCGGTGGTCAAAGGGGCTACGCTTCGGTATGGTTGGGAGATTCTTGGCATAGAGGGTGGATTTAGCGGGCTTCGGGTTCCGCCTCATGTACGGGTGCTCACGCCACAATCGGTTCGAGGCATCCTACCAATGGGGGGAACCATCTTGGGAACCACCAGCGGAAACCATATGATTACCAAAAATCGATCTGCAGAAGGCGAAGATCACAATCCTTCCGATGAGGTTGTGGAGCAGGTCAAGCTATTAGGGCTTTCCGGGCTGATCGCCATCGGCGGTGACGGCACACTTCGTGTGGGACAGTACCTTTTTGAACGCGGGGTTCCGGTGATTGGCGTGCCAAAAACAATTGATAATGACATCTATGAGACCGACTCCACCTTTGGATTCCATACGGCGGTCAATACCGCAACAGAGGCGTTAGATAAGCTGCATACCACAGCGGAGTCGCACCGACGTGTGATTGTGGTCGAGGTGATGGGTCGTTATGCCGGTTGGATTGCGCTTGAAGCGGGTCTCGCGGGCGGGGCGGACGTTATTTTAATACCGGAAATCCCGTTTCAAATGGATGTAGTCTGTAAGAAAATTATGGATCGGTATCAGAAAGGGGCCGGGTTTTCAATCGTAGTTGTTGCAGAGGGGGCGATTCCGGTGGGGGGCGAGATGTCGGTATTAAAACGCTCCGAGGATGGGTATGTATTGCGGTTGGGTGGCATGGGGCACAAGGTGGGACAGGAGATTGCAGATCGGACACAGGTAGATGTTCGGGTTACCGTGCTGGGTCATGTTCAGCGCGGTGGATCGCCGGTGCCGTTTGATCGAAACCTGGCGACACGATTTGGCACGGCCGCCTGTGATTTGGTGGCCGCAGGCGAGTTTGGCAAAATGGTCTGCCTAAAGGGGGGAAGGATCGAATCGGTCTCCCTGAAGGAGGCCACCCGTGGATTAAAGTTAATACCACCAGACAGCGAGGAAGTGCGATCCGCCGAGACACTGGGCATTTCTTTTGGCCGGTAATTTATCTGCTGTTACCTTATTGCACACCCCCCCACCAAACCAGTATAGTGCTAGTTCATGATCCCCTTTATCCTCTTTGGCATTCTAATCCTGGCCCTCCTTGCGCTAGACCTGGGGGTGCTGCACAAAAGAAATCAGACTGTATCTTTTAAAGCTGCAATGGGCGGGGCTGCCCTCTGGATAGCCCTGGCCATGGCCTTTAATGTCCTGATCTATTTCTGGAAAGGGGAGCAGGCGGCCATGGAGTTTCTGGCCGGCTATCTCATCGAAGAGTCCCTCAGCGTGGACAACCTCTTTGTCTTCTTACTCATCTTCAAATATTTTAACGTGCCGGAGGTGTATCGTTACCGGGTGCTCTTCTGGGGTATTCTGGGGGCCATTATCATGCGCGCCCTCTTTATCGCTGCCGGTATCGCGCTGGTCACCCGTTTTCACTTTGTGATCTATCTCTTTGGCGCGTTCCTTGTTGTGACCGGCATCAAAATGGTCTTCCAAAAAGACAAGGAATTAAATCCGGAACAAAACCCGGTGCTGAAACTGTTTCGCCATTTCTTTGCGGTGAGCGATCGCTACGAAGGGGGAAGGTTTTTTATTCGGCAACCAGGCCGTTGGGTTGCCACGCCGCTTTTTATCGTTCTCCTGTTTGTTGAGACGACCGATCTGATTTTTGCCGTTGATTCCATTCCAGCGGTGTTTGGCATTACATTAGACCCCTTCATTGTTTACACCTCCAATATCTTTGCCATTATGGGACTGCGCGCCCTCTTTTTCGCCTTGGCCTCCATGATGGATAGGTTTCATTATCTGCAATACGGCCTTTCCGCCATTCTTATTTTTGTGGGGGTGAAAATGCTGATCTCCCATTGGTATATCATTCCCATTGCCGCAGCATTGGGCGTACTGGCCCTCCTTCTAACCACTTCGATCGTCGCCTCTCTCCTCTACCCGTCCTCTATGAAGGAACCGGATCCAATCAACGAGGAGTCTCCTTAAGATGATGCCCCATTCACCTCAGTTACGAGATACCGAGGTGAGAAGGGTGCTTCTGGTCGCCCTTTGTTTTAACCTGATCGCATGGGCAGTCAAGTTTCTTTGGGGACAGTGGACACACTCGATCAGTATGCAGGCCGATGCCCTGCACTCCTTACTGGATGCCTTCTCTTCCGCACTCGGTTTTTTGGGTGTCTTGATGGCAGCACAACCCCCCGATGCCGAACATCCCTATGGACATAGCAAGTTTGAGACAATCGCAGCCATTGGTATTTCGGTTTTTATTTTCATTGGCTGCTTTGAGATTGTCATGGGGAGCGTGACCCGGTTTCAAAGTGGCACAGGCCCTGAAGTAACACCGACCTCTTTTATTATCATGCTGGCTGTGATGACGACCAATGGTTTGCTTAGTCGATGGGAAGATCGGATGGGGCATGTGTTTCATAGCGAGGTATTAGGTGCCGATGCGCTGCACACCCGATCTGATTTTTACGCCTCGCTTTCCGTGATGATTAGCCTGGTCGGAAGTAAAATGGGATATCCCTTACTTGATCCGCTGGCTGCCCTGGCCATTGCCGGTGTCATTGGTTATGCCGGGGTGAGAATCCTGATGGATAGCGTGAAGGTGCTCACCGATACATCGTGCATTAACCTTACAGAGGTAGAAGCGTTGGTAATGAAGGTAGAGGGGGTAATGGCCTGTCATGCCATTCGCACGCGCGGCAGCCAATATCGTGTCTATATGGACCTGCATATTCATACAGCACCGGAAATGCCGGTGGCAGAAGCGCATGAGTTGGCCCATCGGGTGGAAGCAACGATCATGCACCAGTTTAAAGAGGTGTGCGAAGTGGTCGTGCATTTAGAGCCACATCTACCGAATTTGGAGAATGACTAACATGAAACCAATCATTGCCATGACGATGGGCGACCCCGTGGGGATTGGCCCGGAGATTATTGTTAAGGCATTTGCAAAAGAACTGCCCGCCATCTGCCGCCCCGTTGTAATCGGTCATGCGCGGTGTATGGCCAATGTCGCCTCTCATTTTGCGCCTACCATTTCAATACGGCGCGTTACGACCGTGGGGCAATGCAAATTTGAGTCAGGGGTATTGGAGGTGTTAGATCGGCATGCCGAGGCTTCTTCGCCTCCCCCATTATGGCAATATGGCGTGCCCCATCCGCAAGGATCGCAGGCGGCGATTGATGCGATCCGCGAAGCGGTCCGGCTGGCGATGGCCGATAAAGTGGATGCGATTACAACAGCCCCCATTAACAAAGAGGCATTAAAGAAAGTCGGGTTTGCCCATCCAGGGCATACGGAATTTCTAGCAGAATTGGCCGGCACAAAAGAGTTTGGAATGATGATGGTCGGCGGGGGCTTAAAAATTATGTTGACCACGATCCATATGGCCCTTGTTGATGTTCCTAAGGTCCTTACAAAAGAGTTAATACTGGGAAAGATCAATCTCACCCATCAGGCGCTCAAAACCTATTTTGGTAAGCCATCGAGTAGGATTGCTGTTTCAGCGTTTAATCCACATGGCGGTGAGAGGGGGCTTTTTGGAACGGAAGAAGCCAACATGGTGTTACCGGCTGTTTTAGCTGCAAAAGAGAAGGGGATCAACGTTTCTGGCCCCTATCCCGCCGACACCCTCTTTTTTAAGTTAAAAGAAGGGCAGTTTGACGCCGTGGTCGCGCTCTATCACGATCAAGCGCTTATTCCAATCAAATTATTATCTTTTGGCCGGGGCGTGAACGTGACCGTGGGGCTTCCTTTTATTCGCACCTCCGTGGATCACGGCACGGCCTATGACATTGCAGGTAAGGGCAAGGCCGATCCGGGTTCTTTGATCGAGGCGGTATTATTGGCC
The DNA here is from genome assembly GCA_005239925.1 of Candidatus Troglogloeales bacterium. GTDB lineage: Bacteria > Nitrospirota > Nitrospiria > SBBL01 > SBBA01 > SBBA01. Next base: position 5,593 of record SBBA01000007.1, read on the forward strand.
GTGCAAATGGCAACCCATCGAATGTAGGGGCAGCCCTTGTGGTGGCCCAAGACGTTCACCGGATGGGTAAGAGGGCAACCACGGTGGGTTGCCCCTACATTCCCATTCATCCCGTGTAGGGGCGGCCCCCTGTGGCCGCCCGATGGATCACACACGCCCCCGTTCTGAAAGATACCGAACCAATTCTTCCTTCTCGCTGTTGGAGATCGCTTCTTTCTGCATCCTTTCGATATTCCCTCTCATTCGTTCAATCACATTGGGCCACTCAGAAGCCGTATGTAATTTTGGATCAGGTAGGGCGTGGCACTGTGTACATTTCCTCTGGAAGAGTTGGCCGGTTGGTGACGTGTCATTCATCAATGTATCGTCCGCCTTTTTTAAGGCGTGCGCCGAGAGATATTCGGCGATCTTCTCCGCATTCTTGTTCCCTGGAACGAAAAGTTTTTGTGATGAAAAAAAGCGTCTTCTTCGAACCCGGTTCACCATACGGGTCACGACATCCGGCCACTCTTCCGCCGTATGTAATTGGGGGCTGGGAAGGTCGTGGCATTGCGCGCAGGTTTTGATAAAGAGTTGTGCGCCAGGAGAAGTCTGGTCCTCCAGCATTTGGGCGGTGAAGCCAATGGGCATCATCGGCTTTTTGGGAGGAGGCCCTGGCCCGTCGTCCATCGTGGCCAGAAAAAGAAATGTTCCCAGGACGAGAGAGACAATGCCTACAATGGGAAGAACGTAACTTTTCAGATTAACTTCTCTTGGAACGAAATGGACTTGCTGCTAGAGGTATAAACCGCACGCCTTTCTCCGCGCCCAACGGAAGCGGGCCATTCGGTGCGCCCGTAGGCGCGTTGCGGGGAGAGGATTTGAACCCCCGACCTTCGGGTTATGAGCCCGACGAGCTACCAAGCTGCTCCACCCCGCAGACGGATACTATCAAGGAGTAAGGCGGCAAGTCAACCAAATGATGCGTCAGCAAATAAGTGTATCCAATTGGATAACACTTGTTATCTAATCGGATACACTTCCTTAATAAACACCTCTACATTCTTGCCTGTTCTCTTCCTCTCATAAAAAAATTAAATACCGCCATTCCCCTATAAATAAAGGGGATAATCAATCTATGTCAGTGGAAGAATGGAGACAAACAGATTGTTGGCACACTTTTCATTATCTATCATGGCAGATCGGTGAGAATGGTCTTGCCGAACGAGGCTTTGACTCAATGTTAGTGGCGGTTGAGTCATCGCTCTAAAAATCTGCTGCCAACTAAAAAAAGGAAAGAAACAAAAATGACAACCATAAAGACAAAAAAGTATCGTAATTACATCGTAACCCTTTTAACTTTGGCGTTCCTTGTTGGAGGAGTCGCTATTCAGGCGTGGGCACAGAGTGCACCTAAATTTCTACACACGCGATCAAGTGGCCTCTTTGCCTTGCCAGAGAATGCCCATTCGGTAGACTGGTCCATTGTCAATGACTCTACTGTTCCACAAACGTTCCGCGTAACGGTCTATAAAGTCGGTGTTGGAGAGAAGACAGTTGTTGCCCCTGGGCCGCTGACTCTTACAGAGGGTCCTAATTTTGGGACGCATAATGCAAACTCTGTTGGTGTGGGCCTGCCTTTTCAGCGCGGTCATTATTACGAGGTTGTTGTCGAAAGCAACTCCCGTAGGGTTCTTCCAAGCGTTCAGGTCTGACAGGATGCCGGAAACACGGTCATCCCAGGCACGCACATCCCCGCCGGAGATTTTGTCTATCTCATCGGCAAATAGGTCAAAACCTTGATACGGTGGCGGCTTGCGAAACGGTTAGCAATGCTCCATAAGGAATTGTAAAAAAATAAGAGCAAACCGATGTATGCGTAGTAGGGAAAAGGGGCGATCCTGTGGGTCGCCCCTTTTTATATAGTGTCTGTAAGAACAGACTCATTAGAAAAGAACACGGACGGAGGTGAAGGCGGTGCGGATGAGAGGTTCAGGGTAGAGGCCAATCGCCAGGATCGTTAGGGCCATAACCAGAAGGCTCATCTTTAATGGCATAGAAAAGGATGGTTGGATGTCATCGGGAAGATCTTCCATAAACCACAGCGGCCATTCCGAATTCCGATTTGGCCAACAGTCCCATCAGAAGATAGCCGGCATGGGCAATCGAGGAATCGGTCAGAAGTCGTTTGAAATTGGTCTGAACCAGCGCCGCCACGTTTCCCAACGTCATCGTCAATGCCGCGATGATCCACAAAAGCTGCTGCCAATCGTTGGCATTGACGGCTAAGCCAAAGACAAAAACGCGCAACAAACCCGTCCCGTCAAGCGCCCCCTCAGAAATTTGTCGTGCATCCTTTAATGATATCGCTGTTTGACTTTTTAAAAGACAGTTGGTAAGGTGGCGGGACTATTTCGTCGGTAACTGTCGCATTCTTATGGAAATTATATCTATTAAACCATTTTTGGCTTTAATCGTCTCCCTGTTGGGAGCCGTCCTGATTTTGGCGAACTACGACAATCCGAATCGTCGAGAGGCGGCCTCCCTCATCACCGCTCTCACTAAATTTATTATCGTTCTCACCATGGCCCCGGCCATTTACGCGGGGGATACACTGCATTACACCGTGCTCACCTTTCTTCCCGAGGTCTCGATTTCATTGCGTGTTGATGCCCTGGGGCTTTTATTCGCCCTGATTGCCTCCTTCTTGTGGATATTAACCACCATCTATTCCATTGGCTATATGCGGCCCTTAAACGAGCACGCCCAAACCCGTTATTATACCTGTTTTGCCATTACGCTCTCGGCCACAATGGGAGTCGCCTTCTCGGCCAATCTGCTTACACTCTATCTCTTCTATGAGATATTGACCATTGTGACCTATCCCCTGGTTTCGCATAAGGGAACGCCGGAGGCCTATGCAGGAGGTAACAAATATCTCTTTTATTTGTTGGGAACGTCCAAGGCGTTTCTCCTGGCCGCGGTGATTCTGACCTATGTTGTCTCCGGCACACTCTCCTTTACACCGGGAGGGTTGTTCCCGCCGAATGCCAATCCAGCCCTGCTGACCGGCCTCTATTTTCTCTTTCTGTTTGGGATCGGAAAGGCCGCCTTGATGCCCGTCCATGCCTGGCTGCCTGCCGCGATGGTTGCGCCCACGCCGGTCTCCGCCCTGTTGCATGCGGTTGCCGTTGTGAATACCGGCGTCTTCTGTGTGATGCGCGTCATTCTGCATGTCTTCGGTGTAGAGACCATGAAGGCGCTGCACCTGGGTACAGCGACTGCGATTCTCGCCTCTTTCACCATTATTATGGCCTCGATTTATGCCCTGACACGGGACAATCTGAAGGCCAGACTCGCCTATTCCACGGTCAGCCAGTTGTCGTATATTATCTTAGGTGGCGCGCTGCTCACCCCTCTTGGAATGACCGGTGGGGTGATCCATATTGCCAATCACGCCTTTTCGAAAATCACGCTTTTCTTTTGCGCCGGATCAATCTATGTGGCGGCGCATAAAACTGAGATTTCGCAGATGAGCGGTATCGGCCGCCAAATGCCCTGGACAATGGCAGCCTTCTCTATCGGCGTACTCAGCATGATCGGTGTCCCGCCTTTATCCGGGTTTACCACGAAATGGTATCTGGCCTTTGGCGCGATTGAGGCCAATCAAATTGCTATTCTAGGTGTGATTGTTATGAGCACGCTATTAAATGCCGGCTATTTTTTACCCATCATCTATAAGGCCTTTTTTGAAGCGCCTGCAGCGCCGGAACATCATGCGCCTACAGGGGGAGAGGCGCATCACGCCGGGGAGAATCATGTGATTGTACGGGAATCGTTTGTGATGATCTTTCCACTATTGGTCAGCGCTGTGATTTCGTTGCTTCTGGGGATTTATCCCGATGGATTATTGGAACTCATTCAACAGGTTTTACGATGACAAAATTAAAGATTGGCTTTTGTGTTGCGTTGGTTCTTTTACTGATTGTTGATTTTTTTATTCACAAAGGGCATGCCGCATTTGAGGCGGAATCTATTCCCGGCTTTTATGCCATCTTCGGTCTCTTGGCTACCTTACTGATTATTGGGGTTTCCAAAATATTGGGATATCTCTTTATTATGAAAAAAGAAGACTTCTATGATGATTGAGTGGATTCATCCCACGACATTCTTTTTTATAGCGGCCTTCCTCTTACCCTTTTTGAAGGAACCGGCCCGACGGTTTGTTCAATGGGTTGCGCCTCTTTTGGCCTTTCTATCCCTGATGACCGTAACCGAGGGGACTTTTGGAACGGTTTCCATCATGGGGATGCCCGTTGTTTTTGGACGGGTGGATCGCTTAAGCCTCCTCTTCGGCTACGTCTTTACGATCAGCACCTTTATTGGCATGATCTATGCCCTTCATGTTAGACAAACGGGGGAGATTATGACGATGTTTTTCTATGCCGGGGCTGCATTGGGGGCCGTCTTTTCCGGCGACCTGCTTACCCTGTTCCTGTTCTGGGAGATCATGGCGTTTTCTTCCGTCTTTCTCGTTTTCTACGCAGGCCCACAAGCCAAGGCAGCCGGAATGCGTTACTTGATGATTCATATCCTGGGGGGAATTTGTCTTTTCGTAGGGACTACCCTCTATGTGGCCCAAGAAAACCACGTCATCGCCTTTTCTGCCATTCCAATGACCGGATTAGGCCCGGCACTCATTCTAACCGGTGTCCTTATTAATGCGGCGGCGGTTCCACTCCATGCATGGCTCTCGGACGCCTATCCTTCAGCGACTATTACCGGAGCAGTCTTTATGAGCGCGTTTACCACCAAGACATCGGTGTATATCCTCATTCGCAGTTTTGCAGGGGTGGAGGTACTCATCATTATCGGAATTGTCATGGCGCTCTACGGCGCGATCTATGCGATGATCGAAAACGATATTCGACGCATCCTGGCCTACGGTATTATCAGCCAAGTGGGATACATGGTTGCCGGCGTTGGCATAGGAAGTGATCTGGCCTTAAATGGCGCATCGGCACATGCCTTTTCTCATATCCTCTACAAGGGGCTTTTAATGATGGCCATGGGATGCGTTATTTTTATGACTGGAAGGAGAAAGCTTACTGAATTGGGCGGACTTTATAAATCGGCGCCAACCCTCTTTGTGCTCTATCTGATTGGCGCGCTCTCGATTGCCGGTGTTCCCTTCTTCTCCGGATTTGTGAGCAAGTCCATGATTATTTCGGCGGCCGGAGAGAGTCATCGTACGGATATTTACTTGCTACTGACGTTGGTTTCCTCAGGCACCTTTCTCTACACCGGTTTAAGACTTCCCTATTATGTCTTCTTTGGAGAGAAGACCTCCGGGCCGATCATCGACCCACCGGCGAATATGATCTATGCCATGGTGCTTTCGGCGATAGCCTGTACCGTTATCGGTCTCTTCCCCGGGCTGCTTTATCAGGCCCTTCCCTTTCCTGTGGCCTATCGTCCTTATACCGTGGAGCATATTGTCTCGGCCCTTCAGCTTTTATTTTTAACGGCGGCCGTCTTCTTTCTGCTGAAAAAATATCTTGAGCCAAAAAAATCGATCAGTCTTGATCTCGATTGCTTATACCGAAAAAGCGCCCCCCTCTTTAGCTATATCGTCCACAAGCCGCTGGCCCAATACGAGGGGTGGGTGACACAGGCGTATCAATCCGTTTTGATCGCGCCTGCAAAAAAAATATCGCAATGGGCCTGGAGCCTCGATACCCTGGTCGTAGACGGATTGGTCAATGCGACGGGGTTTCTGACCCTTCTGGAGTCCCGTGTCTCGGCGGTCTTTGACGTGCATGTCGTGGACGGCGCGGTCAATGGTGTTTCCACCGTATTAGATCACAGCTCCAAAAAGTTACGGCAGTTCCAAACCGGTTTGATTCAAAACTATGTACTGGCGATGGTCGGCGGTGTTGCCGTTCTAGCCACATTTTTTGTGATTCAGTTCTTGTAAGGGCGTTCCTTGTGGGTGCCCCAGTGGGGTAACCACGAGGGCCTCTACGAAGTTGGGCAACCACGAGGGTTGCCCCTACGAAGGAGAAGATATTGTATGAGTAATGCTTACGGATTTCCCATATTATCATTAATGACGTATCTGCCGCTGATTGGCAGCGTGATTTTGCTTTTCATGGAACGAGACAATCACAAGGCAATTCGACACATGGCCTTGTATATCTCCCTGGGAACGTTCTTTGCGTCACTCCTGCTCCTGTTTAAATTTGACGCCGCCAATGTGGAGATGCAGTTTATTGAACAGGCCGATTGGATACCGACCCTGGGTGTGCG
>SBBA01000125.1 GCA_005239925.1 Candidatus Troglogloeales bacterium
ATACAACACGTTCAAGCCACAATGGAATTATACCCTCAAGCCCCGAAAACAAGAAAAAATGGAAAAGGATAGAAGTAAAAGTTATTTTGGCTAGACTCCCTAGCGCCACCACAATTGATGGCCCTTCCTGGTTCACATGAATCGCCTTCTCGATTTGCCATCCAAATTGTGTGATCATGGGACGCAGATCTACCTTTAAATCCCTATTAATTTCATTAACCAAGCCTGAAGTAAGATAGGTAAAACCCAACCGGGGGCCACTATAGCTCCTTTCCATGACTCCTGTCCTAGAGAGCGGTGTTAATGTCGAGCGAGAAGGACGAGACCCCTCCTCTGCTTCATCAATGGCAAGAGGTGAATCCTGACCCTGCTTGCCTTCGACTTGTTTCTTCTCCAGTTTAACAAAAACACGATCCTGATAGTCCCACATTGCCCCCGTTTCCCAATCAATAAACAATCCAACAGGGGCAAACTGAAACAGGAGCAGATTCAACAAAACGGAAGGCACAATGTTCTTTTCAAGTCGGACGGAATCATCGTAGTATCCCTCTTTAGAAAGATTTAGATAGATATCGCCCCCTTTTTTGAGATTTAAATAGGCTGGGGTGTTCTCCTCTTTCAAAAGATTGTGACTGCTAACTCTTGCCTCTCGTGGGTTAGAATCGATATACACTTTCTGCCGTGACGAATGAAGAATGGTGGAACATCCGAAATGAAGACAACTAATCAGTAGAAGTGCCCATTGCATGAATTTCATATCTTCTCCTTTTTTATGTTTTTTAAAGCCTTAAGGACAACTTATCGTAAATCATTCGATTCCCATTTGCAAATAAGAGTGAGTTACCATTTCATGTTCATGCACCCGAAAAAAGAACATGTTATACTTCTATGTGCAACTCCTTTTGTTCTTTTAGACTCTTTGTTAATGACATCTACGTTTTTTGCGTAGATAATTTTTCGTGTAACGGCATCGGTAGGCTCAGGCCGACCAACGGGAGGGCTTGCTCGCTTCCGCTCGTAGCGGATTAGCCTAAGAAACTGGACAAATGAAGGTTGTCGTCGTTACTAATATCTTTCCCAATCCGGCAGAGCCGACCCGGGGGACATTTATTGCCTCGCTGGTGCGTGCCCTGCCAAAGGATGTCACTGTCACCGCGGTGATTGTCCCGCTGCCCTGGTTTCCAAAATGGAAGCCGTTGGCGCGATTTCCCCGGCTTTATCTGAATGCCTGTATTCCAAATCAGTGGGAGTGGGAGGGGATTCCAGTCTATTGTCCTAAATACTTTTTCCTTCCTAAAGTGATGGGCGCCCTTCAATCGCTGATGGTTTTTCTTTCTATCTTTCCTGTTCTCTCCCGATTGAAAAAAGAACGTCAGTGTCAGATCATCAATGCCCATTTTATCTATCCCGATGGCGTTGCCGCCTGTTGGGCCGCGCGACAACTGCATCTGCCCATCGTTCTCTCTGCCCGTGGGACGGATATCAATCAATATGCCTATTATCGTTTTCGACGTCCTCAAATCATCTTTGCCCTTCTTAAGGCTTCGCAGATTACCGCAGTCAGTGAGACACTCACCAAGCAAATCATTGCACTAGGGGTACCCCACACCAAGGTCTCTCATATTGCCAATGGTATAGATCATACCGCGTTCTATCCACAGGACCCTATCGCTTGTAGGAGGCAATTGAGGCTTGATCCAACGCTGCCCCACCTGCTTTTTGTGGGAAGGTTCTCGGAAGAAAAAAATATCGCCACACTGATCGAGGCCGTTCGAATGCTTCAGGACAAAAATCACCATCGTTTTGATCTGCATCTGGTGGGCCAGGGGACTCTGGAGACCGAATTAAAAGAAAGGGCGCGTTCTCTAAAATATCCGGACTGGATTCATTTTCAGGGTGCTCGTGGACATGAGGAGATTCCCGTCTGGTTGGGCGCAGCCGCAGCCCTTTGTCTGCCCTCTTTACGAGAGGGCATGCCCAATGTGGTTTTAGAAGCGCTGGCCTCCGGGAGACCCGTTATCGCCTCTAAAGTGGGCGGAAGTGTGAACCTGATCAAAAATGAGAAGAACGGCTATCTTTACGAGCCTAACACCGCCGCAGAATTGGCCCGAGCAATTGAGATGACCCTCTCTCAGGGTTGGGATGTGGCCACTATCACTGCGTCCGTTGCTCATCTCACATGGCCGCAAACGGGGGAGGCCTATCATGCGGTCTATCGTCGCGCACTGCAAAAAGGGGTGCCCCAGCCATTCGCACCGACACGTTATATCAAACAAGCAATCTTTTTTCTCCTGTCCCCTTGGCTCATTATTAAAAACGGGCCTCGCACGGGCCGTTGTATCGCATTAACCTTTGATGACGGGCCGCATCCCCTCTTTACCCCACTGGTGTTGGAACAGTTGAAAACCCATCAGGCCAAGGCGACATTCTTCTTCGTTGGAGATCGGGTGGGGGCCTCTCCCGACATCGTTCATCAAGTAAAAGACGAAGGACATGAAGTGGCGAGTCACGCCTTTGAACATCAATCGCTGAGGGAAAAATCGTATACTGAAGTTCAAATGGAGATAAAACGGGCTGACTCTGCTATGATCCCCTTCCAAAAACCGGGAGACCGTGCTCCCCTGCTTCGGCCTCCCTATGGAGACTTGGGTGTCGGGCTTCTGCTTTGGGCTATGCGTCATCGGAGACGGATTGCCCTTTGGAGCCGCGACCCAGAGGATTTTCACGCCGATAATAGTCAGACTCTTTTGGAGGGTTTTAGAGAAAATCCGATTGTAGCCGGGGATATCGTTCTCTTGCACGATCAGTCATGGGTAACTGTGGAGCTTTTAAAAAACCTCCTGCCGCAACTAAGGGATGAAGGATTTGAGATGGTTACCGTCACCGATTTATTGGGGTTACAATAATGCGCATTCTCTTTCATCATCGCACGCAGGGCCAGGGGGTCGAACGGGTGCATATTATGGGGATGGTCAACGCCTTCTTGCAGGCTGGGCATCAGGTTGAGATCGTTTCACCTCCCGGTGTTACCGTTTCTTCTGTAGGGGCACGTTGCAACGTGCCCCTCCACCCGGCCCAAAAAACAGAAACGCCGTCACGATGGAAAACGATTATCCGGTTTTTCCCCGGAGTACTCTTCGAACTGATGGAACTTTTCTATAACCTGATTTCTTTTCGACAACTTAAAAAGCAGGTGGAGACGCAGCCGTTTGATATGATCTATGAACGGTATGCCTTTTTTCATTTTGCCGGGGCGTGGATTGCAAAGCAGGGCATCCCCTTTTTTCTGGAGATCAACTTTACCTGCGATACCCCGTTGTATCGTAAGCGATCCTTTTTTATCCGCCCGATTCAAAAGAAAATTGAGGAGATGATCTTTGCAAGGGCCGATGGTCTCATTGTCGTCTCTCAGGGATTAAAGGAGCAATTGATCAAAAAGGGAATTGCGCCGGATAAGATTGTCGTTACCCCCAACGCCGTGGATGAGACCTTCCTTGTGGAGACCCATTCAGGCGAAACCATTCGCCAGCAGTTGCAACTAGTTGGTAAAAAGGTCGTTGGATTTGTGGGGGGGTTTTACCCCTGGCACGGGTTAGACCTGCTTATTGCGGTTTTGCCCGATATCGCACGCAAGGTTCCCCATGTCGCCCTCTTACTCATTGGCGATGGCCCGCTTCAGAAGGTCATTAAAGAAGAGGTTCATCGGATTGGCATGGATGGATTTGTTGTTTTTACAGGACAGATTCCCCATGAAGCGTTGCCTCAATATATTGCGGCGTTTGATCTGGGGGTGATGCCCGACTCAAATGACTATGGCTCTCCCATGAAAATTTATGAATACATGGCGATGGGCAAGCCGGTAGTGGCCCCCAAACTGCCTCCCTTGGAGGAGGGGATTATAGATGACGAGACGGGTCTTCTTTTTCCTCCAAAAGACAGGAAGGGGTTGGCCGCGGCTATTGTGACACTGCTTTGCGATCAGGGACGGTGTCGTGCCATGGGGGAGGCCGCGCGGCAACACGTTAAAAGGAATCACACATGGAAAAGAAATGCGGAGATAGTTCTTGACCTATTGCAAAAAACAAAAAGGGCGGAATAGATGAGCCAAAAAATTCGCGTGATGATTGTTTTTGGAACACGGCCGGAGGCCATCAAGATGGCCCCGGTGCTGGCCGAGTTGCACCGACAGAAGACCCTTTTCACCCCATTAACCGTTGTGACGGGACAACATAGGGAAATGTTGGCCCAGTGTTTGGACCGGTTTAAAATTACGCCGGATCATGATCTTGCGGTGATGACCGCTGGACAAACATTAGAGGATGTTAATTGTGCGATCTTAAAAGGCCTGCCGGAAGTTTTTGATCGGCTTCATCCCGATGTGGTTTTGGTGCAGGGGGATACCACCACGTCGTTTGTAACGGCGCTCTCCGCTTTTTATCATCATATCCCTATTGGACATGTAGAAGCGGGCTTACGAACCCGCGATAAATGGAACCCTTTTCCAGAAGAGATGAATCGGCACCTCACCGGTGTTTTAGCCGATCTACACTTTGCCCCAACGGAGCAGGCCCAAAAAAATCTCCTTGCGGAAGGGATTCCCAAAGATCGGATTTATCTCACCGGCAATACCATTGTGGATGCACTACACGAAATAATGGCGGCTCAAACAAACGGAGCGTCCCCTACTCTTTCAGGCCGACCAACGGCCAGAACGCTGGCTGCGGGAGGGCTAAAACCGCCGTCGGCGTCCCGACTATGGTTACTTACTTTGCATCGGCGTGAGAGTTTCGGCAAACCAATGGAAGGGATTTTTAAGGCCATGCGGCAATTGATGACACGGTATCCCGACGTGGAGTTGATCTTTCCTGTACATCCCAATCCCAAGGTGCAGGAGACCGCGCATCGCATTCTTGCTAACAGAAAAAGAATCCATCTACTTAAGCCGGTAGATTATTTCGATTTTGTCGGTTTGCAATCGGCGTCGGAGTTGATTCTGACCGATTCCGGTGGTGTGCAGGAAGAGGCCCCTTCGCTGGGGAAGCCGGTTCTGGTGCTTCGGGAGACAACGGAACGGCCAGAAGGGGTAACTGCAGGCGTGGCCCGTCTTGTTGGTACCAATCCGAAACGGATCATTGAGGAAGTGGTTCGTCTGATGGATAATCCACAGCTCTACCGCAAAATGGTTCGCGCCGTTAATCCCTACGGAGATGGTCAGGCCGCAAAGCGGATTGTAAAGATTCTGGTGGCTGTGTTTAAGAAGAAGTAATTTGTTAGGGTGGTTCTTGTGAGGCGAGAAAATTGCAAATTTATAAGTGTACAATATACGATACATTCATAAGTCATTAGAAATTTAGTGATGCTTAAAAAACGCTCCATTAGCTAGGAGGTTATTCATATCTTGGAAAAATATTCAAATCAATTCGGGAATGAAGAGGTCAATGAAGGCCATGCCTGAGAAAATTAAAAATTTTATCAATGGACAATGGGTGGATGCGACGGGGGGAAAGACCTTTGAATCACGGAATCCTGCTGACTATCGTGATGTAATTGGCATCGTACCGGACTCGGACGAGAAGGATGTGAATGCTGCGGTGAAGGCTGCGCGTGCGGCCTATCCGATCTGGTCTGCTATACCGGCCCCCAAACGGGGCGAGATACTCTATCGTGCCGCCGAGATACTGGCTAAACGAAAGCAGGAATTGGGGGAGTGCGTCACCCGTGAGATGGGAAAGGTCATCGCGGAAGGATTGGGCGACGTTCAGGAAGCGATTGATATTTCCTATTATATGGCAGGGGAGGGGAGACGCCTTTCCGGCGAGACCGTTCCTTCCGAGCTTGCCAATAAAGATGCCAAGTCGGTGCGTGTTCCCATCGGGGTCTTTGGCCTGATTACGCCTTGGAACTTTCCGATTGCGATTCCCTCCTGGAAGATTACACCCGCACTCATTGCCGGAAATACGGTCGTTTTTAAACCGGCCGAAGAGACGCCTGTTTGTGCGACCCGGTTTGTTGAAATATTGGAAGAAGCGGGCCTTCTGCCGGGTGTTGTGAATTTGGTGCATGGTTTTGGGGAGACGGCCGGAGAGCCGATGGTGCGCCATCCGGGTGTGGATGCTGTTGCCTTTACCGGCTCCAACGAGGTAGGCTCACGATTAGCAGGCATTTGTGGCACGCTTCAAAAACATTTCATGATGGAGACCGGCGGAAAGAATCCGATTATTATTATGGACGATGCCGATCTGAACCTGGCGGTGGAGGGTGCCTTGTGGGGCGGGTTTGGCACCACGGGGCAACGGTGTACGGCGGCCTCTCGTTTGATTGTCCATCAAAGGATTTATGATCAATTTGTGAAGGCCTTCTCCAAAAGGGCTGAAGATCTGGTTATGGGTAATGGGTTAGACCAAAGGGTGCAGATGGGGCCGGTGGTGAGTTTCGCCCAGCAGGAGAAGGTTTTAAGTTATATCGAAATAGGAAAGCGTGAAGGGGCAAAGTTGATTTTGGGGGGAAAGCTTTATCGAAGGGGAAAGGCCGCCTTAGGTACGTTTATCGAGCCGACCATTTTTGTTGATGTAAAGCCCTCGATGCGGATTGCCAAAGAGGAAATCTTTGGGCCAGTGGTGTCTATTCTGCGGGTCAAAAACCTTCATGAGGCGATTAAAGTGGCTAACGATGTTTCGTTTGGTCTTTCAGCGGCAATCTATTCTCAAAATGTAAACCATACGGCGATTGCAGAGCGTGATCTGGACGTGGGTCTGATTTATATTAATGCGTCTACGATTGGTGCCGAGGTGCAGCTTCCGTTTGGCGGGACGAAGCGAACGGGGTTAGGCCCTCGTGACGCGGGAGGTCGCGGCGGGGCCTTGGATTTCTATACAAAGTGGAAGGTCATCTATCGCGATTTTAGTGGAACCCTCCAAAAGGCCCAGATCGATAATTGATCGAACATCAATTCCGCCGACGGGCGGAAGCGAACGGAGCCCTCCCGTTGGTCGGTCTGGGCCTATACCGATGTTGTTACACGAAAATTATCTACGCAAGAGACCTAGATGCCATCAACAAAGAGTCTAATCTATCCCCGTCTCCAATATCCAGCTCAACATCTTCTCAGATTCAAAGACAGCGATTAAAAGCGTATCTCATTGGATAACACTTATTATCTAATTTAACGGCTCGATATTGCCCAGACCGACCAACGGCCGGGACGCCGGCTGCGGGAGGGCTCCGCTCGCCCCCGCCCGTTGGCGGGTTGGCGGGTTCGAAACCGTGATCTGAAATGTGGTAGAATTACAAGATTTATATTTTACCCCCCATAAAGAATATGAAAGAAAAAAAGATTGTCGTCAAAGGCGCACGGGTCCATAACCTCAAAAATATTGATCTCGAAATACCCCGTGACCAATTGGTGGTTATCACCGGCTTATCCGGCTCTGGCAAATCGTCACTAGCCTTTGACACCCTCTACGCGGAAGGACAACGCCGTTACGTCGAGTCGCTTTCCGCCTATGCCCGTCAATTTTTGGAGTTGATGGAGAAACCAGACGTTGACGTCATTGAAGGCCTCTCCCCGGCCATCTCCATCGAGCAAAAAACCACCAGTAAGAATCCCCGCTCCACGGTCGGCACCGTCACCGAAATTTACGATTATTTTCGTCTTCTGTTTGCCCGTGTGGGTCGTCCCTTCTGCTATCAATGCGGTAAACCCATTGCAGCGCAGACCACGACACAAATGGTTGATACCCTGATGCAATATCCTATCGGGGAAGAGATTGGTATCCTGGCCCCCGTTATCCGTGATCGAAAGGGGGAATATAAGAAGGAGCTGCAATCGCTTCGCCAAAAGGGGTTTGTGCGTGCCCGTATTGATGGGAAAATGATTGACCTCTCTTACGAGGAGGCCCCCGCCATTTCGGTCAAAGAGAAATATAAGAAGCATACTATTGAAGTCGTTATTGATCGGCTGGTTTTAAAGGAGGGGATAGAACGCCGCCTGGCCGATTCTCTGGAGTTGGCGGTCAAACTTGCCAATGGCGTGGTGCTGATTCAAAGGGGGACAGAGGAAGTTCTTTTTTCCGAATACCTGGCCTGTGTGGATTGTGGCGTTAGTTACCCGGAGATCGAGCCGCGCATCTTTTCATTCAATGCCCCGCAAGGCGCCTGCCCTTCCTGCGGTGGATTGGGAACAACGCTAAAAATTGATCCAGCCAAGGTCGTGCCTCGACCGGATATATCTTTGCGTGATGGGGCCATTCGACCGTGGGATCAACGCTCTTCCGGCTACTATTACCAAATTCTTGAGGCCCTTGCCCAGCACTACCGGTTTGATCTCAAACTACCATTTGAGTTACTTCCCAAGTTGGTTCAAAAGGCCCTTCTTTATGGGTCGGGATCGGACGCCATTCACTTCTATTACGAAGAGGATGGGAAACGGGTGAACTACACCAAGCCATTTGAAGGGGTGATTCCCAATTTGGAACGCCGATACAAAGAGACCGACTCTGCCTATATCCGTGAAGAGATTTCGGAATATATGGCGTTAGACCCCTGCGAGACCTGTAAGGGGAATCGGCTCCGCCCGGAATCACTGGCAATAAAAATTTCGGGCAAGTCCATTGCGCAGGTTACCTGCATGTCCATTAAAGAGGCGTATCAATTTGTTTGCGATCTTTCACTCACTGCAAAAGAAGAGGTCATCGCTCGCCGCATTCTAAAAGAAGTACGTGAACGGCTGGGGTTCCTGATGAACGTTGGTGTGGATTATCTAACATTGGATCGGTCTGCTGGAACACTGTCCGGCGGGGAAGGACAGCGGATTCGTCTTGCCACACAAATCGGGTCGGCGTTGGTGGGCGTGCTTTATATTCTGGATGAACCCTCTATCGGCCTGCATCAACGCGACAATCGGCGTCTCTTAAATACCTTAAAGAAAATGCGTGACATTGGCAACTCCGTCTTGGTGGTGGAGCATGATGAAGAGACAATCATGAGTGCCGACTGGGTGATTGATATGGGGCCCGGCGCCGGCATTCACGGTGGGGAGGTGGTTGCCCAGGGAACGCCAAAAGAGATCAAAGCCAACGAGAAGTCGCTTACAGGGAAATATCTTTCAAAGCAGCGGGTGATTACCCTTCCTTGTCCTAAGAGGACCCCTAAAGGGTTTCTAAAGGTTTTGGGGGCAAGTGAAAATAACCTAAAGCAAATTGATGTCGCCTTTCCACTGGGTTTTTTTACCTGTGTTACGGGTGTTTCAGGGTCGGGCAAATCAACGCTGGTTTTAGATGTGCTCTATAAAAGCCTTGCAGCGCATTTTTATCGCTCTCGTGAAAAACCGGGGAAGTGTCGTGCCATCGAGGGGGTTCGTTTTATTGATAAAATTATTCACATTGATCAGTCGCCTATTGGTCGCACGCCGCGATCCAACCCTGCGACGTATACCGGCATTTTTACGCTGATTCGTGATCTCTTTGCCCAGTTGCCCGAATCGCGTATGCGCGGATTTAAAGGGGGGCGGTACTCCTTTAATGTAAAGGGCGGACGATGTGAGGCCTGTAAGGGGGAGGGGCTGATCAAAATCGAAATGCATTTTTTACCGGACGTCTATGTCACCTGTGAGGTCTGCAGGGGAAGACGTTATAATCGGGAGACATTGGATATTCTCTATCGAGGCAAATCAATTGCCGACGTGCTGGATATGACGGTGGATGTTGCGTCGGCCTTCTTTAAAGCCATTCCATTGATTTACAATAAAGTCGCCACCCTTCAGGAGGTGGGTTTGGGGTATATTCAACTAGGCCAGTCAGCCACTACACTTTCGGGCGGCGAGGCCCAACGAATTAAGTTGGCCAAGGAGCTCTCAAAACGAGCGACCGGTCAGACCCTTTATATTTTGGATGAGCCGACCACGGGGCTCCACTTTGCCGATATTCAGAAACTGCTGGATGTATTAAACCGGTTTGTCGAGGAAGGCAACACGGTCATTGTGATTGAACATAATTTGGATGTGATACGAAACGCCGACTGGATTATTGATTTGGGGCCAGAAGGTGGACCAGGGGGAGGAACGATTATTGCCGCCGGCACACCTGAAGCTGTGTCACAGGTGACAGGTTCTGATACGGGCCAGTTCTTAAAAAAGGTGTTGAAATAAATGTCTGAAATACTTGCCATGGAGCAGGTGGCACCTGCATTAATAAAGCGGATTAATTCCTTAGTCGCCGCGCGTATTGTTTTTGTAGGCTTTACGCTTCCGGAGGAGTTTGGCGAGGGAAACGAGTTGCAATTTGGCAATTTAAATCAATTGGCATCAATAGGTCTAAGAGAAAATGCCGTCGAGATGGGAAGGTTCTTTGTAAAGAAAACAATTGAGGACCTTTTTTCTGGTGAATTTGGCCCTTGTGTTCCAGAAGAAACGATGTTTCGTCTGACAGAAGAGGAAGAGGGGGTCTTGACTGTTTCTGCGGTCTCCTCTGCCGAGTAATTTTGTTCGGTTATGAAATAGCGTCTTGTGCCGCCATGTTCAATGTTTCACCCCCTCAGCACGGAATACCTTCCCAGGGGTCATCATCAATATTTTTAAGTCGAAAAAAAATGATCGGTGGTGTAGATAATATTCATCGTATTCTACCTTAATTGGAATCGGAAGATCGTCTCGCCCGTTGATTTGTGCCCATCCTGTCAGCCCTGGAACCAGGCGATGAATTCCTTTCTGAGTTCTCAATTCAATTAAATCATTCTGATTGAAAAGTGCGGGTCGTGGTCCGACAAAACTAATCTCCCCTTTTAGAATATTAAAAAGTTGGGGAAGCTCATCCAGGCTCAAACGTCTTAACCATCCCCCAATAGGGGTAAGGTAGTGATTCGCGTTCTTTAAAAGATGCGTTGCCACAACAGGGGTGTTTAGTAGCATTGTCCTAAACTTCGGCATTCTGAATATTGTATTATTTATCCCGACGCGGTCTGACCAGTACAGGATTGGCCCTCTCGATGTCAGTTTAACCAGTAGAGCGATAAAGCAGATAGGTATTGCAAGAAGGGAGATAAGGCTAAACGCTATTATAATATCAAACGCGCGTTTCATTTCTTGAGCAATTTTGAGTTTTTGATTTTTGGGCGTTTTCTGATTATCTTCCGAATCGGTAGACCTCTTTGCGATGCCCCAACGTTACAACCAGTATGCGCAGTGCCGCGTCGTTAATTTCATAGATGACTCTATAGCTCCCCACTCTGATTCTCCACGCTTCTCTCCCGCTTAGTTTCTGTGCCCCGGCGAAGCGTGGGTTGCTCCGCAATTTGTTGATTGCTTCAATGATACGGTCTTGATCAGGTTGGATAATTTTGCTTAAGGACTTTTGTGCCGACCTCTCGATGAAGACTGCATAGGTCACGAGACTTGGCCCTTGTGTATTTCTTTTACCGCATCATCAAAGGGCACGGAGTTGGATGGACATGTCTTCACTTCATCATACGCTCGAATATCGTCTAATTCTTCCATTTCCTCAACAACCCTCTGCCACTCATCATATGGCAGCAACACCGCTTTCCGATTTTGATGCTCATCGACAACAAATTCAGGATGCACTTCAATCATGGCCCTCTCCTCTTTTTCTTGGTTTTTCTTTTCTATGGTAGCACAAAGATACAAATAGCTCTACCTTAAACAGATTTATAACTCCTGCCTTTTAAACCATTCTGCCGTCTCTTCCAGTCCTTGTTCCATTGAATAGGGAGGCGTCCAGTTTAACTCACGACAAATCTTGGAACTGTCAATGACCAGGGAATTGAGTAGCCGATCCACGGTTTCTAACTGGCCCGTAATCCTTCCGGCGAGGTAGAGTAATGAAGGGGGGAAGGGGAAAAGACGGGCCGGACGGCCCAAGGCATAAGCAATACGGCGGATGAGTTCAGGGGTTGAGACATCCTCCCTGTCACTGACCAGAAAGGTTTGATTCGCGGCAGCGGGGTGGTCTACACACACGATAATCGCACTTACTAAGTTGCCGACATAGATAAAGCTGCGACTATTTTTCACACTGGCTAGCGGAAGTGGGAAGCCTCGATAAACGAGGTTTATCAAACGATCAAAATTGCCAGGGGCATTCGGCCCGTAGACCAACGGGGGGCGTAATATGACAATCTCTAATCCTGTTTCTTGAGATACTTGGAGCAAAACCTGCTCCGCCTCCCACTTGCTAATTGTGTAGGGGTCATAGGGTAGAGGGGGATTGACCTCAGAATAACAACGCTGTGATGATTTATTCGTCTTCTTACCATTGACCCCAATGGAACTGATATATACTAGACGCTGCACACCCGCTTCTGCAGCCATCCTCGCTAAACGTTCTGTACCAGCAACGTTTACTTGTCTAAATTCAGCAAGCGGATCACGAGTGGTTTCTTTTAATACATGCACACGCGCGGCCAGATGAACAACAACATCAACGCCGTCCAAAAGAGGTTTCCAGTCCGAGACATTTTCTAAATTGCCAGTGACAAATCCCTGCACACCCTTTGGTAATTGGGCTAAGGACTTTTTGCTTCGCAGCGTTGTACGTACATTCCAACGCTCGGCAGACAGGACAGGAAATAATGCTTGAGCAATGAAACCGGTTCCACCTGTTATAAGAATATTCTTCAAGACTGCAATCTCTCCCCCTTATGCATCCATACGCTTTCGCAAATTTAGCGATAGGCGGAGTCATGATCCGGGTGGAGCGATAAAAAGCGCAAGAAATTACCCTGCCGATAGACTAAAGCGCGGAATCCATCACTGATGCGGATTGTATATAGGCGTTCCCCTAGCGGTCCTTTCTTTGACTGGACCATTTCCCAATGTAAGCCCTTATCTTTGTAGACTGCTATCCAAGTGAGCTGCTTAATCTTGCGCAATGTCCCCAGCACGCGGAGTGCATCCTCCTTCTGTAAACGCAATAGGCCATCCTGAAAAGTCGGGGCATTGATGTCCAGTAAAACCTTATCGGATTCTGGCACTCAATTTCTCCAAATCGGACTTTCTTGGCTTGGTTTTTCCTGCCCATTGAATGGCTCGATCAATTTGGCCTTTTGCCGGTTCTTCATGCATCCACTGCTCACTATCGGGGATAATTTGGGACGTTTTAATGAGCCACACGCCCTCCTCCAACTGCTCAATGAGCACCGTTCTTCCTGCGTACTCCTTACCGACTGAAATTTGCCCGCTGGAACCCACCTTTTTTACTGATTGTGTTAGCATCTTCCCTCCTGCTTTTGTGCTTTTTAATATTATGATAGCACAAAGGCATGATTCAATCTATCCTGTTCTACCATGCTTTTCCAACAACTCACGATATACAGCAAGCGTTTGTTCTATTACCTTTTCTTCAGAGAACTCTGCTACCACAATCTCTCTACCACGAGCACCCATGCGTGCTCGTAAGACAGGATCCTCAATAAGTGTCTTCAGCGCTTCCGCCAAACGCTTACTGTCGCGAACAGGCACCAATAGACCATTTTCCCCATGCCGCACAATCTCCCGGCAACCTGGCGCATCCGTTGTTACAATCGCTCGACCGCATGAGGCCGCTTCAATAAGTGCTTTTGGCAACCCTTCTCGGTAAGAGGGTAAACAAACAATATGGCATTGGGCAAAGACATTAGGCATGTCATTCCGGTTTCCCCACCATTCGACCACATTTTCCTTCTGCCAAGTTTCAAGTTGTAATCTAGGGATTGCAGTAGGATTATCTATATCACTTTCCCCAACAAGCGCAAATTGGGCTTTCACTCCTAATGATTGAAGAATTTTTGCCGCATCAACAAATTCTTGTACTCCCTTGTCCCAAAGCATCCGTGAAGCAAGTATCACCAATGGGATACCGCTTACCTCTGCAATAGGTTTGTAGGTGGAGATATCCACACCAGAGCCCTTAATTACGACAAGGTTTCTGGGAGATACGACACCTGCATCAAGAAACATCGAGGCATCATCTGGGTTTTGGAAAATAATCTTTGATTTTTTCATTAAGAGAGCGGTTTTATAAGCGATATTAAGGCATTTTTGTAGCAGGACGCCTTTTATCCCTCCAACCATGTATAAATATCCCAGACCTGTCAAGAGGTTTACCACTGCCGGAACGCTGGTCAATCTTGCAGCCCATGAACCATATAGAATAGGTTTGATAGATACATGGCAGACAATATCCGGCCTTTCCCGGTAATAAAATATGATGATCTCCATAATTGCTAAAAGTTCCTTGAATGGATTTTTACTCCCTCTTTGAAGCCGGATTGGAAGAAGCTTAAAACCCTCCTTTTTTATGCGTTCTCCGTATTGAGTTACTCGGGTTGCAATGATAACCTGGTACCCGGCATCTCTGGCCGCCCTTGCCCATGAGAGGCGATGAGACCAAAAGTGCCAATCTTCCGTAATGAGAAACAAAAGGCGTGGCTTGTTTGTATTCATTGTTCTATGATACATGGATCAACTATCTTTCTGTTAGATATCGTTTTTTGATCCAGACATTGCGACGTGTTTCTGTTGTAATTAACGCAAAATAAAACCACAACATGGGGAACCAGAACTCCAATACAATGGCATGGTGAATAGTGAGTGCAAAAAGTCCAAACAAGATAAACGGTTTCTCCGGATCAGAGAGACGTTGTGCGGCCCTTATTCTTCCAACATGAAATATGCCATACATTAGAAACCCAATAACACCTGCGCTTACCAAAATTTCTCCATAGAGGCTTAGCAGGCCACGGGTTGCCACGAAAGGCTGATTTGGCAGAGTGATACCAGAATCAAATATCTGGGAAATCATTCCCCACCCAATACCAAACGGTGCATTTAGAAATATTTCGACACCAGCGCGATATGTCTGATAGCGTCCAGCCATTTCTCCAGCATTGACGCCTCCTTCAACAAACAGATCAAGCACCTTTCGGCCAATAATATCAGCAAAAAACAAGTTAGCTGTCGGTACAAATAGCAGTAGCCCAACGAGAGGAACAATGCCGAAAATCATGGTTATTGTCCACTTCAGACCTCCCATCTTATTCAACATAACAAGGATTGCAGCTAACGTCATAGCCATGATCGCTCCAGCACTAAAAAGTAATATGAATCCTGTGAGGATAACTGGCGTAAATGCAAGGGCCAATATAGTGTGACGTCTAAGATAAAATGCAGCCATTGGTACGAGCGCCTCAAAAACCATTGCGCTGAAACCGGGTTCAGCGGAAAGACCACGAGGGCGTTGGTACGCTGCGTTTAGGACAAGCGCAAAAGGTAACTCTTCAACGGAGTATGGAATGATATCTGCCAGGTAGAATCCATAAAAGTTAGCGGAAAAAAATTCAAATATGATCGCAGTAGAGCTGATGAGCAGCCCCCATACGGCTGCGACACCAAGATCTTTAAATGAAATTTTTGCCCGCCAGATCCATGTTCTCATCCATATATAGAACAGAGCGACAGAAACTAAAAGGGCAATAGCGTGGTTAAGATTTTTTGTGCCAGCATAATCCCAGTAATAGACGAGAGCCATAACACCACATATAAATGCACCGATAAGGGCCAAATCAGATCGTACCAGCCAAAATGCATTTAAGCGGCTGAAAAACAATCCCAACAGCCCTATAACTAGCATGATTATGGCATAAAATAGGGGTAAAGGGAGCCATGCACTCAGACCCAATGCGTGTAGGAAAGGCATCAATACGATAAAGGCCTGAAGCGATCTGCCCCAAAATCCAATTCGGGGTAGTAGAGATGTATTCTGCTGGGACATTTCTAAACCTTGTTCCATGGGAACTTACTTTCTTCCCCTTCTAAATATAGGGCGTAGAGTTTTAAGTGGACCCCAATGACTTAATGCAGACAATATCCTCCTGGGATAAAGCAGGCGCAGCCAAAAGCTGATGCCTTCTTTGCCTCCCTGTATTTTAGATATATTCGGCTCCCATGAAACATTTCCGTATAGCAATTCGGGAATAGTCCTCTCCTGACCGCCTAAAATCGCGTTCCAGATGAGAAGATGTCGCCTGGCATAACATTCCCATGTTAGATTATTTCCTACGGCTAATCGCCTCCGCTGTTCATCCGCAAGTGAGCGTATAATTTCTAGCATCTCGTCATAGGTTTCAAAAAGATGGGTTAGTCCATGACCAAGATCAAGATGGAACCCTTGCCGTGTCACTATCGTTTTAATGCCCGCAGCAATGGCGTCCAATGTACCCAGAGAGCCTTCATCCATACCCATATACAGATAGTAATCAAATTCGGGTATATGACTAAGAATACAGGCATAATCAGTCTGATAGTCATCAGAACCAGGATAA
>SBBA01000238.1 GCA_005239925.1 Candidatus Troglogloeales bacterium
AGGGCCGCCTTCAATGCAGGCGACAGACCCCGATCTTCTCTCAGATGTGTTTTGACCGAGTCGATTGCAGATTCAATATCAATCCCCTCTATTTTCAATGGCCCCCCGCACCATCATGACTTCGCATACGTCATTATCGCACAGGTTTTCAAAACAGAATTTTATGCCCTATTCTCCCTTCTGAGACCCTTTTAAAATAAGACCATTCCTCCACCCCCACTTCACAGATTACAGCCCTTCAGTTGGCTTTATCTTGCCGCCAATGGCCATGCATAGGGGCACGCTCCTACCGGCTCCTGAAATAAGAAAAATTTCAGAAAACCTTGTCAAGCACTTTCTTAAATTATTTTTGCTGAATAGTTACGAAAAAAATTAAAAAAATGAGAAAACCTTTAAACGTTTTCACTTTCTTAGTGTCTAATGAGTACACCACAAAACAACAGGAAGAAACGTATCCTTAAACGAAGGCGACATGGTATTCAATAACAATCACCCCAACAGGGGATAAATATATAAATGGAGGAAAGAAAAATGACAATATCAAAATTTAAGAACCTGACAAGAATGCTTATCGGAATAACCGGAATCGTCTGGCTGTTTGGATGTGGCCATAACCATGACAATCCGATCAATAGTCTCCCTTCCGAGGCAGAGATGATAACTGAAGCCTTTGAAAAGGCAGATCAAAAGACGACATTTTTCTTAACGGACGCCCCCAGCGATGACTTTCAAAGTGTTAGCGTGGATGTTCTAAGCCCCATTAAAGTCACGATGGATGGCGCAATCGTTGATGTGCCACTTCCCGAAAACCTTCCCATTCGTGTGGATTTGCTAGAGTTGGATGGGGTCAGCGACCTACTCACCAGCGCGATTTTACCGGCGGGCACAATCAGTAAAATTGTATTACCGCTGGCCAACCCAGAGATCGTTCTTTTGGACGATACCGTGTTAGACAGCAGCGATATTGATTTTCCAACCCCTGAATTGGTGGTTTCTCCAGAGAACGGTATTTTGATAAAGAGAGGGGAAGGAGAGTCTATTCTGATTGATTTTGATGTTGCAAGCTCGTTTGCAATTGACCTTGCAGGCACTGAAGGTGGCAGTGTTTCTGGCCTCGGAAAACCGAGAATGGCTACTGCTACGTCTACTCCAAAAACAGATCGTCTTTCTTTTCAACCCAAAGGCGCTGTTAAGCCCACGGATAAAGGCAACCGGCCAGAAGGAATGAAAGCGCCATCCATAAAAGGGGAGATTGCTCGTATTCCAGGCATCAAAGATATGGAGACGAGTTTTCTTGTAAAACACCGCTTTCGGCAGTCCCTTTTACCGGTTGCAGTGAGCGCAACCAGCACGATCCGCACATTTGACGGCCCCAGTAATTTTACAAGCCTGCAAGTCGGGCAGCAGGTTGAGATCAACGGGTCGTTTAGCAAGGGAACGCTTCAGGCCAAGTCTATATTGATTCTCCCCAAAGATTATAAAGGGGCAAACGGGATGCTCACCGATTTAACCGCCACCTCCTTTAATGTTCTCTTAGCCCCTGATAGAGCAACATCTACTGCGTCGGAAAGGAAACAGGGCGACATGGACAAAACCCGTAAAAAAGTAAAGGTTATCTACAGTCCCGCAACGCCTATTCTGTTGCAGAACACAGATACAAAAGGAGAGGTCTCCCATTTAGCAAACGGTCAGCGTGTTGAGGTGCTGGGCCAAGCGAGCGCCGAGACGGATGTTATTGATGCGCGTTCTATTACGATTAGCCCAAGCCATATTAGGGGTTTTGTCACCCGTGCGGCAGATTGTAATAGTAGTAACAAGCAGATTCGCTTAATCAGCGTTCCCATGCATAAAGAGGCAGAAAAACCGGTGGGCGCGGTGGCGGCAGCCACAACACCTGACGCCATGCTGGTCAGTTGGGTGGTGGAGATCAACGAAGCCAAACTAATAGACGAAAAGGGAACGGTGATGGAATGTTCTGCCTTGAAAAAAGGGATGGCTGTTAAGGCCTTTGGGATGATCCTTCCTTCGCCATCTGATCCTCTTGTTAAGAATACAATGAAGGCCCTTGAGGTCAAACAGGTTAGCCTGGATTATATTGAGGGGATAGTAGACTCTCTGCTGCCGGATGGAAAAGGGCTGATGCTAAGTGAAGTGACAACAAAAGGGAGTTTCTTTGGTACTTCCTCGGCCAGCAGCACTCCTAGAGAGGGCGCTCCTGCAAGGCAGTTTAAGCTCAAAGTGGTCTTATCGGAGTATTTAAAGGATGAGGGATTTGTATTGGAGGATACCCTTGTAACAAAAAAAATCCATATCGCTGGATTTTTCAGAAGTATGGAAAGAAATGCAACCTCTAGCACTATAGGTGAGACAGGTTCTAGTACGACTATGGCAAATCAGAGGAAGCCGCGCGATCACTATTTTATTGCTTTTGTGATACAAAAAGGGTCTGCGCCACTACCACCATCTCCGACTACACCACCAACCACCCTACCACCAACCACACCGCCACCGACTACGCCGCCACCATCGGGAACAACTCCGCGTCAGGGCCTGGCTTATTTTGCGCCTGAAGGGGTCTACATGATCAATCCGGGGGCCAGCCTTCCCGGTCCCAACCTGGCTTCTTATATGACAAACCCGGATATCGCCGGATTTTACGTTGTGAATGGGTGGTCTACTATTCAACCGGATAATCCAGGCCAGTTCGACTGGCGTTTTTTTGATGACTGGGTCAGCTATGTTCAGAATTTTACAGACCCTGATCCAGACAAGCAGCGGATTGCAAGGAGTAAAAAACTTTCCTTTGGCATCCGCAGTGGGCTTCATACCAGCAGCGATGGCGTATCGCCCTATGGCCTACCCACTTGGTACGCGGGAAGGATTTTCGAAGCGGCCGATGGATCAAAAGGCCCGGTTTCCTTTGAGTCTTACTATAAGACGCATTGGATTGCGGCCTGGAAGGAATTGGCGGCTCGGTATGAAACCAATCCGACGGTATCGCAATTTCATCTTGGTGGAATCTACAGTTGGAACACATTGGATTGGAGCCATCCTATGACGCCTTCCGATATTGCCAAATGGATTGATACCGAAGGCTACACGCGGGCAAAACTTCAAACGTTCGCCGAGGAGTTCTTCGCAGGAGTAACGGGAGCCACGACCAAGCCGCTGACGCTTCCCATTGCGACGGCGACCATCAACGAACAAACCCGCTCGAAGAGCCTGGCGGACACCAAGACATTTGTGATGGAACCTCTTTTTAATTTGTATGGGCCGAATGCGTCAACGGGGAAGAAACAGATCCTTTTTATGAGGACGATGTTTGATTCGGATACGGCCGATCCTACCGGGGAATGGAACCCTGTCCCCGATCCTAATTCTCAATTTGGAGTGTTGCTTAATTATAGCCCTTATATTGCCGGACAGCGGGCCTTCCCGCATGATATCACGGCAGCCACCGTCGCCCAGTTTGCAGATATCTCGCTCCATTACAAGATTCGTTACATGGAACTGGGGAAGGATCAAGTTGATCTGCTGATTAGCGCCGGTCTTTTGGCGAAATACAACGCGCAGTTGGGAAGGCTAGATGGCGATATGGCGAATCCTTAATTTGCCGATAGGCGGATAGGACATCAGAATGTTGGGCATACCGACTTGGGGGCACCTCTAATAACTCGTTTTTGGAATTCCTTTTGTCGTTCTTGGTACGTTGAAGGCGTTGGATGTCCGCTTTTTGACTTCTCAGGAAGTCCAGAGG
>SBBA01000190.1 GCA_005239925.1 Candidatus Troglogloeales bacterium
AGCCCAAACGAGGCGGCAGAACCCAGGACAAAGCAGGCGGCAATAAACGGCATTTTCTGTGCGAACCCTCCCATCGAGGGAATATCCAATGTCTTGGTGTGATGATGGAGATACCCCCCCAGGGCAAAGAGCAGCCCCATCGCCATCGCATCGGCAAAGAGGAATAAGACGGCCCCGGTCAGCGAGATCAGGTTGAGCGAGGCCATGCCTAAAAAGATATACCCCATATGAGCAACGCTGGAATAGCCAATGACAAACTTGGTATCCTTTTGAAGAAACGCGACCAATCCGCCATAAAAAATATTGACCATGCAAAGCACCGCGATGACCGGCATCCACTTCATCGTCGCATCGGGGAAAAGGCTGAAAGCAATCCGGATCATGCAGAAATGACCCAGTTTTTTTAAGACACCGGCGTGCATCATGGAAGCCGCAGCAGGGGCAGCAGCGTAACCCACCGGCGACCAGGAGTGAAATGGCCAAATCGCGGCAATCGGCGCAAAGCCTAAAAAGATCAGAAGAAAGCCGATCTCTTTTATTCGCGGAGAAAGGGCGCCGCTTTCTGTAAGCGCAATAAGATCAAACGTGTGCAGCCCCGACTCGACATAGACCAGCAGAATCCCCAATAGGGCGACCACGGCGCCTGCGGAAATATAAAGCGTCAGTTTCATCGCTGCATATTCCTTACTGCTTTGGTTGAAGTTAAAGATAAACCCGACGGAGTCTCGTTTGGGATCGCCCTGCATGTCCACATACCCTTTGGTATGACGGCCCCAGATGGCAATAAAGAGATACATCGGAATGACCGAAAGCTCGTAGAAGAAGAACAAAAAGAAAAGGTCGAGTGACATATAGACCCCCATCGTCGCGGAACCTAAGACGAGGAGGTTGATATAAAACTCCCGAAGCCGGTCGGTGATATGCCAGGAGACAAAGATACCGGCAAACATCAGAAGCGCAGAGGCCAGCACCATGGGCGCGCCGATACCATCTACCCCAAGATAAAAAGAGATGCCTAGCTCAGTAGACCAATCCCATCGTTGTATAAACTGGAACCCACCGGCCTGATAATCAAACAAGTAGAGCAGTGAGAAGGCCCCGGCAAAGGAGATGCCTGCAAAGAAGAGGGTGATGGCCTTGATAATCTGGGGCCGATCATTGCCGACAAAGAAAAGAAGTGTGGCACCTACAAAAGGCGCGAAGAGAATAATGGATAGTAGAGAATGGGTCATAACAGGCTCTTTCTTATTTTATATATCAACGATAACAGCGATGAGTTTGCCGATTGGATTTCGATAAATTGCTAGACAGGTATGACCCATTCTCTTGCGACCCTTTTCTTTTTTGAAGGGAGTCCATATTATTAAGCGGTAGAGGCTTGCTTTTTATTTCCACCTAATTCCTGCTTCAGCCGCTCGGCGAGCCAGATACGGGCAAGTGTCGTTGCATCGGTGGTACGCTGACGCGCCAACTGGCTCAAAACAGCCTTCATGGCAGGCGGAATGCGCATATTCAGTTGCGCCGTGTTTTCCTGAAACAGGGCCTCATGGAAGATACTGTCGAGATCGCTATGATCCATCACGATTTCTGATACACCCGTTTTTATGCGGTCAACAACATCGTGGGCCTTTGTCCAACAGATAATCTCCTGATTACTGGCCTCCTTCCGAAGGGACGGAAGGGTTGCTCCTTTGTTCTTCATTTTATATACCTTTGGTAATATCGTTTTTGTTTCTCCGTCATACGGCTCATGTGGAAAACACATAACCGTTCGTCGGGGAGAATCCGATAGACAATATGGAGATAACCTCCATCTCGATTTCGTCCCAGCAATTCATAAACGCTCTTCAACCCCCGTTGGCTGCGAACCTTCAGATAGCGACCGGCCAACACGCCATAAAAGTCCTCCTTTGCATAACCATGCCGGAAAGCCGACGAAGCAAAAGTGACCTTCTCCACGTTGAAATTATAGCAATTGCTATACGCTCAAGCAAGGTTGTCGTTAGGGTTTATCTATTGTAACCCTCTCTGCACGACAGGCATGATATTTCCTCTTTACCCTGTTGTCTTTCTACCTTTTTCTACCAATAAGGGGGCGCTTTCTTGTGATGGGATAGTTGTCATTCGGGAGACGACGTATTTTACGGAGCCTTCCGTGACCTTCACAAATGTCATCGGATAAACACCCATCCATAAAATCATCACCGCAAGCCCCACACAAACCCCGATCTCACGGCGGTCGAGATCAATAAGGCTGCGATTTTCTTCGGTGATTTCTCCGAGCATGACCCGTTGATAAAGCCAGAATAAATAAGCTGCGCCTAAAAGAACACCAAAAATAGCGGGGATCAGATAGCGAACCTGATCTTGATCTTGCCCGGCCCCAAACAAAATCATAATTTCCCCGACAAATCCATTGGTGCCCGGAAAGGCCAACGACGAAAGAGAAATCAGAAGATAAAACCCGGCCATGATGGGGACCTGTTTTGACAACCCACCAAATCGGGCAATCGCCTTGGTGTGACACCGGTTATAAAGGAATCCCACTACAAAGAAAAGCCCTGCCGTGGAAATACCATGATTGAACATCTGGATAATGCTGCCGGAAACCCCCATTGTATTGAGCGTAAAAATACCCAGGATGACAAACCCTAGATGGCTAATGGAGGAGTAGGCGATCAGCTTTTTCATATCATCCTGGGCCAGCGCCAGAATGGCGCCATACACAATGCCGATGACGGCCAACACAAGCATAAAGGGGGCCAGGAGTTGCGACGCCACCGGCAGCAGCGGCAGACTAAACCGAACAAAACCGTAGGTGCCCATCTTCAACAGAACGCCTGCAAGGAGAACCGATCCGGCCGTCGGGGCCTCGACATGGGCATCGGGGAGCCAGGTATGAAAAGGGAACATCGGCACCTTGAAGGCAAATCCAAAGAACAGAAGTAAGAAGACAATCACCTGCTTTTCGTCCTGCATCGGCGCTTTCAATAGGTCCAACAGGTCAAATGAATAGGTTTTGGGAAGACCGTGGGCCATTGCAAACTCATGGTAATTTAAATACAGAATCACAAAGCCGATCAGCATGAGGGCCGAGCCAAGCAGCGTATAGAGAACAAACTTTAACGAGGCATAATCACGCCGTTCGCCGCCCCATATTTTAATCAGGAAATACATGGGGATCAGCATGATCTCCCAGAAGAGAAAAAAGAGGAACACGTTTATGGCAACGAAAACGCCAAGCATCGTGGTCTCTAAAACCAGCAGGCAGATCAAATATTGTTTTAGGGAATGTGCGATCCCATTCCACGAGAAAAGAACAACCAGAAATGAAAGCAACGTGGTGAGGAGAACCAGCATCAGGCTGATGCCGTCCACGCCCACGTGATAGGAGACACCAATCGGGGCAATCCAGTCCAAATTTTCAGTAAACTGAATTTGGTCCGTTCCGCGTTGAAAGAAGACAAAGACAAGAACGGAAAGAAGAAACGTAATCAGCGTCGTAGAGGCGGCAAAAATACGTATCTCGGTCTCTTCTTTTAGAAAGGCGATTAAGATGGCCGTCAGAACAGGAAGAAAGACAATAAAGGTCAGGATCGGAAACCCGATCTGATTCATCGCAAACATTTCACCCAGGGTGGCTAGCATGGAATAAGAATTACGCCCCGTTCCTAAATATAAAATAAATATGAACTAACAGAAAAATACCGATAATAATCGTGATCGCGTAGTTATGCACCGAGCCGGTTTGGAGACGCCGGAGGATACCTGCCCCTATGTGATTTGCAAAGCCGGTCATATTGATAAACCCATAGACGACGTATTTCTCAAACAGGTTTGAAATCCTACTCCCACCAAATGTTCCATCCCCTACCCCATTCACAATCCCATCAATAACCTGAATATCAAAGCCTCTGCAAAACGCCATGAAATGCTTCATGGGACGCACCACACCATTTTGATAAAACTCCGTAACAAAGGCCTCATAGGCCGCTACGGGGCCTGCGGCCAATCGTTGAAATAATGCACCCCCTTTTCGATAGAGCCAATCGGTGTCCAGACTGATGGTGGGATGCGGATGAAATATTTTGACCAAAAACAGAAAGACAATCCCCGTCATCAACAGAAGCTGCAACGCCCCAACAATATGCTGGGCTGAATAAGGATGATAATCCACAGGGAAAGGAAGCAGACGATAAAGTAGGCTGGGCCAGATGCCAATTACAAAGCAAAGCAGTGCCGCCATAGACATCCCGATTATCATATTTTTGGGTGGATCGGTAGCCGTAAGATTTTTGTCTTCCCCCAGAAAAACGGCATAGGGGAGCTTCAGCGTTGTGGAGAGAAACGTACCGCAGGAAGCCAGCATCAGTAATAAGTAAATCAGAATCATGTGGGCCTCTGCCGCAGCGGAGATGGTCATCGACTTACTGATAAAGCCAGAGAAAAGGGGGAGGCCGGAAATTGAGACGCCGCCAATCATAAAGAAGAAAAAGGTCAACGGCATCGTCTTATACAGGCCGCCTAACAGGTGCGCCTTTCTTTGTCTAGTCATAAAAAAGACCGAACTCATGCCCATCATCAAAAGCGCCTTGTAAAGAATGTGGGCAAAGGCATGGGCCGTGGCACCGTTAATCGCCATCTCGGTTCCAATCCCAACACCCGCCACCATAAAACCAACCTGACTGACAATATGATAGGCCAGGAGCCGCCTAATATCGTTTTCCAACATCGCGTAGAGCACGCCATAGAGGGCCATGGCCGCCCCCAACAGGGCCAATGGCGTGAAACCGGCAAAGCCACGGATGAGAACATACACGGCGGTCTTGGTGGTAAAGGCGCTTAAAAAGACAATCCCCGTTGTGGTCGCCTCAGGATAGGCATCGGCCAGCCAGGCATGAAGCGGCGGCACAGCGGCATTGACCAGAAAGCCAACGAGAATCAACGTGGGGGCAAGCGCCATCTCTCCCACTCCAAATCCCATTTGTGTAAATGAGGTGAAGGTCGGATCGTTTCCCTGGGCCAAATAGATCACAATACCGGCCAAAAGAGAGACCCCACCGGCGATATGCACCAGGATATAACGGTACCCGGCGGCAAAGTTTCCGCCGAAAAAGATAAGAAAGACGGAGGAAAAGGCCATCGCCTCCCAGAAGAGAAAGAGGGTCAGAAGATCACCGGCAAAGACGGCCCCCAACGCCGACCCGGCATAAAGCAAGGCCGCGATATGTTCCCCTGTTTTCTTGACGTGAAGGGAGTAGACCATGCCGATGACGGTAATCAGTGTAAAAATATATCCAAAGACCAGGCTCAATCGGTCAACGCGGCCAAAGGTCAACGACATACTCATCATAGAAATCTCACCGTATCGGTCTTCTGGAAAGTAAACGAGTGAAAGAAAGGCGAGCAGGGGCATTCCCAGCAGCAGAACCGGCTTTGCTTTTTCAGTAATGAACGGAAGCAGCAGGGCCGCTACGAGAAAAAAGCATGTCGGGTGAATCCATTCGATCATTGGATGACCCCCTTTGCCAATTCAAGAAAGTACTGGGGGAAAAGCCCTAACAGAACGGAGCAAATGGCTGTGATGACAAGTGGAACAACAACGAAGGGCGCCTCCCTTACATCTTCTGGATCATGTGCCGCTGCTGCCCCAAGACTTTGGGGTGGGGCACCGCCCCCGGTGAACGGACCACTCCCGTTGGACATGACGATGTCTGCGGTCGTGGTAGGAATAAAAGAGTCTGGGCCTCCATGACCAACGGTCGGGACGCCGACTGCGGTCGCGGTCTGTTCGCCGTGGCCGTCGCAACCCCAGAAGGCTTTGTAGACAATGGGCAGGAAATAGGCGGCATTTAAGAGGGTGCTGGATAATAAGACAATCAGGGTGGGGATATTTTGGGCCTCAATAGAGCCAATCGCCAAATACCATTTGGATACAAACCCGGATACGGGAGGCACACCAATCATTCCAAATGTGCCAATGGTAAACGCGGCCATCGTCCAGGGCATTTGACGCCCTATCCCTCCCATCTCGCTGATCTTGGTCTTATGCGTTGCTACATAAATTGAGCCTGCCGAAAAGAACAGCGTAATCTTGGAGAAGGCATGTGAGGCAATGTGGGTGATGCCGCCAATCATTCCACTGGGGGTAAGCAGCGCGCCTCCCAGGATGATATAAGAAAGCTGACTCACGGTGGAATAGGCCAGCCGCGCCTTGAGATTATCGCGGGTTAAGGCATAGATGGAGGCCATCAGAATCGTATAGGAGGCTAGGAACAGGGTGATCTCGCCTAGTCCCAACTGGCCCATCAGATCCACACCGAAGACGTGAAAGATGACACGCAAAACAGAAAAGACTCCCACCTTGACCACGGCAACCGCATGGAGCAAGGCTGAAACCGGTGTTGGCGCGACCATCGCCGCAGGAAGCCAGGCATGCAACGGCATCAGGGCCGCCTTGGCAAATCCAAAGATAAATAAAATGTAGACGATGGTCAACATCTTGGGGGTCGTTCCGGCTAGTTCAGTAAAGAGGCCGCCTGGGGTAAAGTCGAGTGTTCCGGCAATGCTGTACGTTAAAACAATCGCGGCCAACAGTGCGGTCTTTGAGGCCCCGGCAAGATAGAGCAGATATTTTTTCGCTCCCGCAGAAGACTCGGCGGTTTCTTTGTGCCCCACCAACGGAACCGTCACCAGCGATAACAATTCATAGAAGATATAAAGCGTCAGAAGATTTACCGAGAAGGCGACGCCAAGGGTCGCCGAGATGGCCAGCGCAAAGCAGACAAAGTACCGGGTTTGGCGGTGTTCGTGGGTTCCGCGCATGTATCCAATCGAGTAAAACGATGTGAGAATCCATAGAAACGAGGCGATCGTGGCAAACGACAATCCGAGGGAGTCTACCCGAAGGGCCAGGTTGAGGCCCGGCAAAAAGGTATAAAGGGGGTATGAGATGGTTTGTCCAGACAGAACCGTTGGGGCCATTGAGATGACGGCCAGAAATTGCAGGATGCCCGCGGCAACGGACCAGGTCTCTCTCAGATTGGGCCTTTGATCAGACAGATAAATCAAAAGCCCCGCACAGAGCGGGATCAGGATAACCAGGAGCGGTGTCAATGCAATGACGTCTACCATTTGAGTACGTTGAGTTCATCCACGTTGGTCGTGGCCCTCTTTCGGAAGAGGACAACGATAATGGCCAGGCCGATGGCCGCTTCACCTGCCGCGATGGTGATCACAAACAGGGAAAGTACCTGCCCCACCATAGACGACAAATAGTGCGAAAAGGCGACCAGATTGATATTGGCCGCATTCAGCATCAACTCGATGGAATAAAGAATAATCAAGAAGTTGCGGCGGACGAGAACGCCGACCAGTCCAATCACAAACATCAGTGTCGAGACGACAACATAGTAAGATAGCGGAATCATGACTTTGACGACCGGGGTGTCTGTTTGGCTAAGACCAATGCCCCGACAATGCCTCCTAAAAGTAAAACACCCACCATTTCAAATGGCAAAAGATAATCCGTAAAAAGCACGACCCCAATCGATTCGGTATTGGGAGAGGGAGTGGAGGCCGCGTCTGTTATGGGCGGAACCTTCGCAAAAAGAGGGGATTGAAAAAGCGCCAGTAAGATCTCCCCTAGTAGCACAGCGGAAAAAAACAAGGCAAATCCATATTGACGATGTATCACGGTCTCGGCCTGTTTTAAATCCAAAAGCATCAGGACAAAAAGGTAGAGCACCAGGACGGCCCCGGCATAGATGATAATTTGCATTGCGGCGATAAATTCGGCATGAAGCAGAATAAAAAGGCCGGCGACGTGTAGCAGCGCGGAAAGCAGCGCCACGGTGCATTGAATCGGGTTACGCAGGGCGATGGTGCAGAGGGATGAGATGAGGGTTAAGATTGCAAAATAAAAGAAAAATAGCGTGTGTGTCATAGAATTTTTTAGGATGCTCCACAAGTTGGCATCGTTCCAGGGGCCAAGTGCAATGAACACAACATCGACACACATCGGATGCCGCCTTTTAATAGGTATCATCATAACCCACTTCTATTACTGAAGAAAAGAGGCAATTCCGTGTGTTGACAAAGAGAAAATATCTCATTATCGTTGAAACGTTTTTCTATTCCAGGAAGGCTAAAAAGGATTAGCTGAAGCAGTTTAATATGTCACCCTCACTCACCCTCAGCCTCTACCTCAAAAAGGACTCAATAAGGAGATGAATCAATGAAAAAGTATATCCAACAAAAATCCGTTGTTACCCTGATCTTTTTTAATCTGATTGGGATCAATGGTTCATGGGCAACCGTCCCAGAGGTTGACCCGCCTCAATCTGAACCGGCAAAGGCATCAGCAGACAAGGCGGATACCAAAAAGGTGCAGGCGGTCTTAAGTCAGGTTCCCCTTTATTTTATTGAAAACCGCGGTCAGATTGATAACTCGGCGGTGTCTTATTATGTCACGGGAAAGGGAACAACGGTTTATTTTACTCCAGATGGTGTGACCTTTGCGTTAATGGGAGCAAGGGCACCCCTCACCCTACCCTCTCCCCTTGGGGGAGAGGGCAGGGTGAGGGGTGGGGGTGCAGTGGATACCCCACCCCAGCAACAATGGGCCGTTCGACTCGAATTTATAGGTGCCAACAAGGTCACCCCGCGCGCGGAATCACCCCTGCCTGCAAAAATCAGCTATTTTAAGGGGCCGAAGGATCAATGGAAGACGGGGCTGAAGACCTTTAGCAAAGTGGTTTATCCCGACCTTTGGCCGGGGATTGATATGGTTTTTTATGGGAAAAGGTCGCAGCTTGAATACGACCTGGTGGTGCATCCCGGGGCCGATTCGAGCCGAATCAAGTTGGCCTATCGGGGCGCAGAGTCGGTGAAGCTAACCAACGAAGGGGCTTTGGAAGTGAGTACGCCGGTGAGGACGATTGGCGAGGGGAAGCCGTATGTCTATCAAGAAAAAGATGGGAAGCAGGTGGAGGTGGCGTCGTCTTATCGGCTAGAGTCCTCCCATGATTCCCGTGCCACGTCAAAAGGGCAACCACAAGGGATTGCCTCTACATTGGAACATTCCCCCGTAGGGGCGCCCCTTGTGGGCGACCTGAATCCAGAGACCACCTCCCCGTCATTCCCGAATGCCCCTATCGGGAATACAGAATCTGTTGCCTATGGTTTCAACCTTGGCCCCTACGACAACACCCAGCCATTGATACTCGATCCGCTA
>SBBA01000161.1 GCA_005239925.1 Candidatus Troglogloeales bacterium
CTTACAAACCAAGCCCGTCTGATCCGCTCGGTCATGCGCTGCGCTCTCTTCTCTTGCACAGCGCATGACCGAGCGGATCAGACGGGCTTGGTTTGTAAGCCCCACCTTTGTTTTTCTTTCTCTTGTTACTTGATAAGGGAAAGTGGTTGTTGGGGTTAGTTCCAATCCGGTATGCCAAAATCAATGGGGAAAGTTTCAGGGATATCAATAACAAGTTCGTTATTTTTGGTGTTGTTGAAATACTCCTCCATGGTAACCCATCGGACACCAAACGTCTTGGCTAGAGAGCCAAGCCTCCCTTCTCTCCCATACTTTTTTACAAATGCTTTTACTTTTTCTACTGAGCTAAATCCAAGGGTAAAGACTTCTCCTGATCCCAATGCCTTGAAGGCGGCTGTCTCCTTCGGATCATCAGGAGAACACAGCAGGTAGACTTTCATTTGCGGATCGTACACCCTTTCATTTTTTATTTGTATTCGATCCTTTTCGTCCATCTTGCTCTTCTTTGCTCATGCTTGCGAAGCCATAAGGAAGGCATCAATCGTTTGAATGAGAGCCTCTTGCTTACGTTTTGGAAGCGCTTCGATTTGCTCTAAACGACGAAGGAACCGGCGAGGCGGTTTTTTCCCGTTGGCCTTATCTGTTTGAAGACCCAGGAGTTCGTCTGCAGAAATCCCCAGAACCCTGACCAAACCAGCAATCATAGCAGAATTGAGGCGAAGTTCACCTTTCTCGTATTGTGAGATCAGAGATTGACTGATGCCCAGTTGATTGGCAAGCTCGGTCTGATTGAATCCTCGCTCGGCCCGCAGTTCTGCCAAGTGACGGCCTGCAGCGATTGGATTATCCAGTTGTAGTCCACGTTTTCTTTTCATACTTATTTCCTCCTGCCTTTATTCTATCAGAGGTTTCTAGAGAGCCTAGTCAGTTGGATTATTTTAAGACAGATTACCTCTTGACATGAGTATTAGATTATCTTATATTAAATGAGTTAATTTGAGAAGAGATTTTTGTAGATCAAGCTGAGGCAGAAGAGTGAAAACTTCCTCTTGACAGGTTTTAAGAAGATGGAGATGAGAGAAGTGATACAGACGACGGATTTGTTTTTGGCGGCATATTTGTTTGCCGAGGGGATCACGTACCAAGGGGTTCGACGATTGGCAGGAGGGCGAGTTGCCTTCTGCTTTGGCGAAGACGTCGAGACGACTCGGTTGATTTCCGCCTATCACGCCGGACAAGCACACTGTCTTGTGCTTTCTCTGAAAGAGGCATTGCATCACCTGAAGGATGAACTCTTTGCGGCTGTACGAGAAAAAAGGAGACGAGATGAAGATTACGAAAGAACAGATCGAACAAATCAAGCAACAGTACGAGCTGGTCGCTGCCGTTGAGGCACATGGGGTCCGCCTTAAAAAGCGCGGCAAGGAATACATTGGCCTTTGCCCGTTTCACAAAGAAAAAACGCCGAGCTTTTGTGTGGATCCGGTCAAACAAGTCTTCCATTGCTTTGGCTGCGGGGCCAGCGGCGATACGTTGGGATTCCTCTGCAAGATCGAGAACAAGTCTTTTCCGACTTTGTTGCGAGAACTTTTTCCAAAGGGCAACGTGCCTGCCAGGGGCGTTGCCCCCTGCGAGACGAATGGTTCTGGACCGCGGTCCTCACCGGTAGTGAGCGACGTCGAATTATCGAATGGGGCGCCCCATACAAATAATACCGAGCCGCACTCTCCCAAATTACTCAAGTTGCTTCATCGTGTCGTGGAGTTTTATCAGGGTGTCTTTGCAAAAGACCCGAAGGGTCGAGACTATCTTTCCGGCCGAGGGATTCAAGACAAAGATGCGTTAAGAGACTTTGGCGTTGGCTACGCCAACAGCTCCCTTCTCGATGCCCTGCCACCGGAAGGCGAGCTCCTTGCTGACTTAAAAGCCCTTGGCATTCTTACAGAAAAGGGCTATGAGTTTTTTTCGGATTGTGTCGTTGTACCGCTTCATGATCTTACTGGCAGCATCACAGGGCTTTATGGACGTCGCATTACCAATCAAGAGCCGTTGCATCTTTATCTGCCCGGGCCGAGGCGTGGCCTCGTCAATTGGCAAGCGGCAAAACGGTCTTCCACGATTTTACTGACTGAAGCGATCATTGATGCGCTGACGCTTTACGATCAAGGCTTCAAGAATGTGATCCCCTGTTATGGGGTTACAGGGCTTTCGGAAGAACATCTCACTTGCTTCAAGCAATTTGGTGTGAAAGAGGTTGTGATTTGTTTTGATGCGGATGATGCGGGGAAACGCGGCGCGGCGAGCGCCGTGAATCGCTTGACTGAGATTGGGATCAGCTGCTCGGTCATCACGTTACCGGATAAGGACGTGAACGATTATTTTCGGCGCCATACGCCGGAAGAGTTTGAGGCCATTGTAAAGCAAGCCCATCCACTGACACCGATTCGATCCGAAGCCATCGTTACCCGGGCCGAGCAATTTTTTGAAGTGACCGACGTTGGTTTTAAGGTTGGCTTCGGTGATCGGATGTACGAAGTGAAAGGGATACATCGGCAAGGAGTACAACTTCGCGTGACACTCTTGGTAAGACGTAGTGACAAGATGCATCTGGATTCCGTTGATCTGTATGCGGCACGAGGCCGCGAGCGATTTTCAAAAGACGCGGCCTCTGCTCTCAAAGAGCGCGAGGAATTGATTCGTGATGATCTGATGCGGATTTTGCAGCGGGTGGAGCGCTGGGGCGTGAAGGCGGAAGAGAATGCTGTGATGGCACCATCCCCCGAGATTGAGGCTGCGGCAAAGAAGTTTCTGGCGAACCCCAATCTCTTCGATGAGATTTTGTCGGATTTAGAGACGCTTGGGCTTTTGGGCGAAGAGACGATCAAGCGGGTCGGATACCTGTCTTGTACGTCCCGCAAATTAGAAAAGCCGCTGTCGCTTTTGATTCAGTCGCGTTCCGCGGCGGGCAAGTCCGCTTGCATGGAAGCGCTGTTGTCATTGATGCCGCCGGAAGATGTGAAGCGCTGGACGCGGCTGACCGATCAAGCCCTGTTCTATCAAGGGGAAATGGCGTTGGTTCACAAGTTGATTGCGATTGAAGAGATGGCCGGGTTGGGCAGTAATGGTAACGGCGCTCAAAGTGGCGCGGCCTATTCGATTCGTTCGATGCAATCGTCGGGGATGATTTCGATGGCCGGCGTGGTGAAGGACCCAATCACGGGACAGATGGGGGGCCGTGAACAGAAGGTACGCGGACCGGCCAGTTTCTTAATGAGCACGACGGCGCCGAATATGGATGAAGAGACCAAGAGTCGTTTTTTTATTTGTGGCATGGATGAAAGCGCGGCTTTGACCCAACGAATATTGGCGAGACAGCGAGCGGATATGACGCTGGAAGGATATTTGAGAAACAAGAAACGCGATTTTATTGTCCAGAAGCACCAGGCGGCGCAGCGGATGTTGAAGTCGTTGGTGATTATTGATCCTGCCCCGGAATCAAATCCTTTCGGTAGCGATGCGTTATGGGCGAGGCGGGATCATCCAAAGGTGTTGTCGTTGCTTCGCGCGATTGCGCTTTTGTTCCAGCATCAACGGGAGATTAAGACGATGACGGCCGAGACCGGCGAGATCATCGAGTATATCGAGGTCGGTGAAGCCGATTGGAAGCAGGCCGAGCCATTGATTGCGTATTTGATGGAGTCGTCACAATCGGAACTGCCTGTGCCATCGAGAACGTTGTACGCGATGATTCAAAAAGCGGCGAAGGAAAGAGAGGCGGGCCTGCTTCATCCTTCGGGGGAAGTGAGTTTTAGCCGCAGAGAATTGATGAAGATCACGGGTTGGTCATTGTGGCAGATCAAGACCTATATTCGGCCGTTAATCGAATATGAATATATCCAGGTGCGGCAAGGTAAGAATGGGATGGAGTATCGATATGCGCTTCCTTCCGACTGACCCTTTATCTACAACCTGGCGGTGAAAAAATGAACCTGGAGGTGCCTGGCGGTTAGAAAACCGTCAGGTTGTTTCTATGAAGAATCAATGGATTTGTGTTCTTTTTCAGCCACCTGGCGGCTTGACGGGGAGAGAGTATATAAGAGGGAAGAAATGACACCCGATGAAGCGCGGATAGAATTTCGGGCGTGGTTGAAGTTGAGAAACTATCGGCCGAACAGCGTGATCGGTTACACCCGTACGCTCAATTGTTTTTGGGCGTGGCTTTCTAACGAAGGCGTCACCGATTTGCGATCGATGACGCGGGCTCAGCTTCAGCGGTATGCGGCCTACGTGCAAACGCTTGCGGTGAGTCGCGCGACGCAGGCGGTGCGGATTCGCGCGTTGAAACGGCTGTTTAGTTTTTTGGTGGAGAGCAATTACCTGCTGATGAATCCGGCCGCAGGGCTTCGAGACCCTTCCAGTGGGCAACCGTTGCCGAAACCCATTCTGACTCATGCTGAGATGAAGCGTTTATTGACGCAACCGAACACGAGTTTGGCGCACGGCATTCGGGATCGGGCGTTTTTAGAGTTGCTCTATTCCACGGGGATCCGGATTGGAGAAGCGATTGCGCTGACGGTCTATGATGTGGATCTGGAGGCGGGATTGCTGAAAGTCCAGTTGGGCAAGGGGGGAAAGGGGCGTGTGGCGCCGATTGGGAAAGAGGCGGCCCGATGGCTTCGGGAATACTTGGAAAAGATTCGGCCTTGGCATAATGGTTTGGCTCCCCATGAACGAAGGTTGTTTCTCACGTATCAGGGGCACCCGCTTACGCATTCGACCATTGAAATGATGATCCGCCGGTATACACGGGCGGCCCAAATTAAAAAGCGGGTGACGTGCCATACCCTTCGGCACACCTGTGCGACCCATTTGTTGGAGGCCGGTGCGGATGTGGTAGCGATCAAGGAATTGTTAGGGCATCAGGATTTGCGAACGACCCAGATTTACACGCGGGTGCGGCCGGTGGAAGTAAAGGCGATGCATCAGGCCACGCATCCGCGGGAACAAGGATTAAGGGAAAGGAGGGGGAATTAGGAAAGGGAATAAAGCAATGTATGAACGAACTCTTACCCCTTAACCCTTTAATCCTTAATCCTATGTTATTACATGAGGCGATCCGGCGTTTTCTGGTCTGGCTTCGGGCAATTGGACGATTGCCGAGTACCTTTCCAACGCTTCGATCCATCTTGAGTTTGTTTCGGGTTTGGGCCGAAGCCCAAGGGGTTCAAACCATTGAGCAGTTGACGCCCGATTTGTTTCGGGCCTATCAACAAGAGTTGACGTTCCGGTTGCGTCGAGATGGGAGGCCGATTAAGATCGGGACGCAACTGGCCCATTTAGGGACGTTGCGAAAATGGGGGGCCTATTTACTGGAGGAGGATTTGTTAATCAGCAATCCCGCGGGTGGGATTCGGCTTCCCCGTGCGCCGAGACCACTGCCGAGGGCGATTCCGGACGTGGAGGAGGCGATTCGATTGATCGAGACCAAAACGGGTGAGGACTTGCTGGCTTATCGGGATAAGGCGATCTTGGAGTTACTCTATAGCACGGGATTAAGGAGGGGTGAAGTGGCGCGACTTCATCTTTCGGATATTGATTTGGTGGGAGGGTACTGCTGGGTGCGGGAAGGGAAAGGGAGAAAGGATCGGGTGGTACCGTTGGGGAAAATAGCCTGCCAGCAATTGCAGGTTTATCTGGATGCGGTGCGTCCGGTGATGCTGCATGGTTATGAGACGGGTGCGCTGTTTGTGAATCACCGGGGGAGTGCGCTCTCTGGGCCTGCGATTGGTCGGATGGTCAAGAAGGCGGTGGCCTCTGCAAAACTTTCTCGTGCGATTACGACGCACAGTTTGCGCTATGCCGCGGCAACACACATGATGAAGAATGGCGCGCCGATCCGACACCTGCAGGAGTTTTTGGGCCATGCGTCAATTGGGACAACGCAGGTCTACACCCGGGTTACGATTCCGGAACTGAAGGCTATTCACGCCAAATATCATCCACGGGAAGTGGAGAGGCCGTCGGGAGACGGGAGTGGTGAGACGGGAGAAAGAAGGAAATAAAGGAGGGGCTTGAGAACCAGCCCGATTGATCCGTTCGGTCACGCCGTTTGCAGAAAGAGAGCAAACGTCCTGCCCTCACTCCATCCCCGCCCGCCCCGGCTTGAGAC
>SBBA01000221.1 GCA_005239925.1 Candidatus Troglogloeales bacterium
CCACCACCACCGCCGCCACCACCTCCTCCTCCCATGCCTTCTGTAACGAAGACGATTGGGCCTGCGGGTGGGGTAGTTGCCTTGCCGGATGGTCGAGTCCGATTAGAGATTCCAGCGAATGCTCTTTCAGCATCAACTCCGATTACCATTCAGGTGCTGCCCCAGCCGCGCAGGGAAGACATAAATATATTTGGAAATGGACTCGTTGGGCCAATGTATGAGCTTAAACCGCATGGACTTTCCTTTGAGCGTGTGGTGAAGGTAGGTATTACATATCAGGATTCAGATATACCTATCGGCTTTACAGAGCGTACAGTGGAGGGTGGAGATAACATTGAAGCGGTTATGAGTTCTGACGGAAAAGAGTTTTTTTCACCAGATGTGACCTGTAATGAGATAGGTCCATCGGATGATGATTTACTTGGAGGCCTTCCTTATGAAGGAGATGCGTCTAACTGCCTTCCATACGGGGGGAGGGGTTCCTTTGTGGATGAGGATACCAACCTTGTAATGTTTAACACTAATACCTTTTCGTTTGTTCTCCTTAAGGTGTTTTCACCATCAGGCTTGTCCGAACGAGATCATATCCTTGATTACTTTTCAGGAAATGGAGGATGCCCCGGAGGGGCAGAGGTCGCAAGGCCGACATCAACGATAATCTCAGCAGATGATCCCGGGTTAGATATCTTGCAATGCTTTCGGAAAAATATCGGTCAAACTGTATGGGAGAGTCGGAATGCGGTCTCGATACAGGCAGTGGTTATTCATGCAACTTCCAGTGGGAATAAAGGTAAGACATTTGTCCAAGAAGTTAGCAATGCTGTTACTCCAGACCTGAAGCATTGTGTGGATAAAACTGGTAAGAAGAAAGTTACTTGTAAAGGTGCTCATTACTATATCGGACGAGAGGGAACGATTGTGCAGGTTCAGCCTGTAGGAAGGCGTGCATTACACTGTGCATGTCCGAACGAAAAAGTCTTCACTGATCAACGGAATGGGATCACTAACCACAATTCAGTTGGTATTGAGCTATTCAACAATGTTGGGGAGCCATATGATGGAAGACAAATTGCAGCTCTAATTCGGTTGTTGAGTCGTTTGGTGAAGGTGGGAAGCTCTGTTGATGTCGATGGGGCGATTCCAGGGGTTACCCCAGTAGCAATGACAATTCCCATACCTGCAATCCCGACCAATCCAACGGGCCCAGGTTTTTTGTCGACCTCAATCTTCCTGCACCGGGAGTTGCAGGCAACCGGAACGAGGGATATCCGACTGGACCCGATTGGGACATATAAGAACTCGGAAGTGGTGTCGGTGGTTGACCCGTCCAGAGGAGATTTCCCATTTTGTCAAACGTTAGCTAGAGTAGAGACGGTCTGTCCGAGTCCAGAGAGTGATCTTTTATCCCTCTCCCTTGCTGATGCAGTAATTGCGGGTGTAGCGACAATGGCTGGGAGGGACTTTCCAGGTGCGATTGTAACGAGCGGGGGAGATGCTGCTGGGAGTGGAAAGTCTGGGGACGGAGGCCGTTTTGACTGGGCTGAGCTACTGTTGCCCCTTCAACCTAGGCTTCCTGGACAGCTCTTGGATGATACAGACAATCAGCCGTTAGTGATTATGCCGAATGATCCTCCAATGATCTTAAGTGGCGATAGACACTATACTGATGTTCTTATTGCGGGACGGCTCCAAGTGGGATCCCCCGGTCTCAACCTCAAGGCCTTTGGAACGGTCTATCTTGTTGGGGGGGAGATGTCTGCGACTTCACCTGCGCTTATACGTTCCGGAGGTCGGATTGATGCCACTGATGCAGATGAGCTTCCTTTTAATGGAAGTCATGGGCGCGCACTAGGTCTATCTGCAAATGGACCTGTTCTAGTCCAGGGCTTAATCGACACGAGGGGAGATAATGCCCCGTCAGGTAGCTCTATGCCAGGTGGGAATGGTGGTTCTGTTACGCTAATATCTGGGCTTGCTTCTTCTCCCCGGTTTGTTCCAAGTGTTATCACACGGGGGGGGGATGCCGATGAACTGGACTGTCCTAATTTAGGCTGCCCAGGTGCGACCTTAGC
This sequence comes from Candidatus Troglogloeales bacterium, assembly GCA_005239925.1. Classification (GTDB taxonomy): domain Bacteria; phylum Nitrospirota; class Nitrospiria; order SBBL01; family SBBA01; genus SBBA01. The sequence goes on from SBBA01000221.1 coordinate 2,073, forward strand.
AGGGCGTGGGGGTGATATTTCTATTAGCTCTGCCAATCAGAATACGCTTATTGCCTTTTCTGGGAGTTCCTTTCCAGGAGGAAGTCCTAATTTATCAAGCGATGAAATGCAACAGATGGAGGAATGCTTTAATGCTCAAAATATACCTATGGATGATCCTCGTGCTGCTATGATTGATTCTTTCCTGGAAAATAAAAGGATACAGGTTGATTCACATGTGCGACCTCGCAGCTCCATAGACGGCCGTCTTCGATTGTGCAGGAAAAGAACCGGCGGATTAAGTTCTTTAGCGGCAGGGTTTACGCGGGGGATGTTAACAAGTGGAGGGATGGGGACTTCCGCACCATTAAATTCTTCCGTGGGAGCTGGTGGGCGGGGTGGAGATGGAGGAGAAATTCGAATTGGGTTAGGTCGGTTGCAAATGCGTGGGGTTGATTTGGTTACAGGTGGAGATGTAGAACATATTCAGAAGGGAGTGCCTATTCCGAATGTGCCCTTGAATAGGATGTTTAGCCGTACAGGGGGGGTAGGAGGGCCAGGAAAATTTTCTGGTAGCGCGTATATAAGGGCTGGGAATGGTGGCGATGGTGGGGCAGCAGGTGGAATTAGTATTACAGGAATGCTGGCGACCAGACCGACTTGCCAGAAAATTGAGGTTATTCAGGGATATGATAGGGATAATCCAAGGGGCTCTGGTCCTTTAGGGATTGCAGTGGGACACTTTCTTACAACGCGAGGATCTGATGGAAATGATCTTTATCGTCTACGTCTGGCCCTAGGGAGTCCGCCAGGGCTCTTAGGTGGTTTTGGAGGATTTCCTGGAGGTAACGCCCATACGGAACCATTTATTGAGGGTCATCCTGGGCTGTTTGGGGCTATTGGATCTCCTGGTGTGTTAACGGGTTTAATCCCTCCTGATCCCTATCCAGGTTGTTGATGACTCTTATAGCAACTACAGAGCAGGAGTGAGAAGAAGGATGTATAAGATAATTAAGCTAAATAAAAGTAAAGAGCGTAGTCTGTCACAAGTAGGAGTGATCTATTAGCCATGTATATTCTCCGTGTATTATTTTTTATCGGTGCTATTCTGGGCGGGTTTGCCTATATCGCCCAGCAGATTCCACAGGAGGTCTCCATGCCTCCTCAAGAAGAAAAGTTTGACGCAGCCAAGGTTGCAACGGTTGAGGATGTCGTTGAAATTGGTCAGAAGATCTTTTTTGGAAAGGGGCAGTGTGCCCTGTGTCATGCCTTGGGCGGTGGCACACATGGTCGGTGTCCGAACCTGGGCGGTGATAATCCGGTTGGAATCAAATTGACACGGGAGTTTGAATACGAGACCTATACCAATCCCGAGGCGTATGTCTATGTTGATTATACCCAAAGTCCGCCAAAGCGGTTTGCGGCCCGTATGCCTCAAATCGATAAGCAGCCAATTGGATTAACCGAGCCGGAGATGTTGACGGTTTTTGCCTTTTTGCAGTCGCGTTCGGGCGCCGTGGAGATTACCCCCGAAGAGATTATTGCAAAGGCGCAGGAGCAAAGCGGGGAGGGTGGAACACAAGTGGCTGAGGTGGTGATGGGAAATCAAGAAGAGGGATCGGCTGTTTTTGCCAAGATGGAATGTGGTGTGTGCCATCAGGTAAATGGGGCGGCCCTGGTCGCTGCGGCCGAGGGAACCGCGGTTCAAGCGGGCCCTGATCTTCATGCCGTTGTAAACAATAAGGGAATGGCAGCAATACAAACGGCGGTTCTCACGAAGTCTGCGTACCATGATTCGTATGATGAAAAGGTAACCGTGAAACAAATGCGAGACCTGATCGCCTATCTTTCTAGTTTTAAAAGGGAAAAAACGTAAGGGCAACCCCCTGTGGTTGCCCAATATAATAGGGTTAGTAAAATATGGGTCGTATTCCTCTGATTGGAAAAGTTGGGATTATTTGGGTTTTAATGTACCTGGCGCTGAAGTTCCTGGTTTCCCCGCCACTTCCCTCTTCCGTCATCTTTATGTATATGTCGCTGGTGACGGTTTGTGTCCTCCTTTATGTCAGTGTTTTTCAGGACGATGCGGATGCCTTTTTCGGGCCGATTAAAAGATTTATTGCCGGTGACGACAATGAAGGGGGACTGCGAAAGCTAAGCCGTGTAGTTGTCTTTATTGCCATTCCTCTCTTTTTTGGGTTCCGAAGCTACAATAGCAATATGCCCAGCTTCGAGCCGCCAATCCAGCAGCGGGTGATTCATCCCGCGCCGCCGACGCAGTTTGTCGGACTCTACAATCCTTATCGTGAGGATAAAGAACATTTTGCCGAGAATGTTGCGGCAGGGGGTAAAATCTTCTTTGAGAATTGCGTCTTTTGTCATGGTGATAAATTAGACGGAAACGGCATTTTTGCGGATGGGTTTAATCTCCGGCCCGCGAATTTTACCGATCCCACAACCATATCCATGCTTCAAGAGGCGTTTCTCTTCTGGCGTATTTCAAAGGGCGGAATTGGGCTTCCTGAAGAGTCAACCCCCTGGGATTCGGCCATGCCACGATGGGAGGCCATGTTGTCCGAAGAGGATCGCTGGAAGGTGATCCTATTCTTATACGATTACACGGGGTACGCGCCAAGGACATGGGAATGAGAGGCTAGGCGCCTCGGCCAGCTACCGCCCTCGTTGGGGCGGTGGGGAAGAAGTAGGTAGCTATGGCTATAGTTGAAAAGCTGTCATTCCGGAATGATTCTATCCGGAATCCAGGGTTACGTCATTGCGGACTACTCTGGATTCCGGCTTAAAGATTGCCGGAATGACGAATGAAGGTTTTATTAATTAGGAAATCAGAGAGTTACGGATGCGAACAATATTGAGTTTATTTTTCTTTCTAATTTTGGCCTTACCGGCGTTTGCCGATGAAAAACCCGCTTCCGGCGGCTCTGGAAACGTTGAGGCTGGGAAGGTCATTTATGATAAGCGGTGCATCTTCTGTCATGGCAAAGAGGGCGCCGGAGACGGCCCTGCCTCGGAACGTTTCAGCCCCAAGCCGCGCGACTTCACGATGGGCCTCTTTAAATATCGGACGACGCCCAATGGCATGATGCCGACCGACGATGATCTGTTCAAAGTGGTGAGCCACGGCTTGCCAGGCACAGGGATGCCGGCATGGGATGATGTCCTAAGCGAGCAGGATCGGCGAGACGTCGTTGCCTATATCAAGACCTTCTCCGAGAGATTCGCCAAGCAAACCGAACCGCTTCCGGTAGTGGCCATAGGTGCCGAAATTCCTTCTTCTCCCGAGAGCATTGAAAAGGGTCGAGAGCTTTTTCAGAAACTAGAATGTTTTAAATGTCATGGCAATGAAGGCCGTGGCAACGGCCCTTCGGCGCTAACCTTAACAGACGATAAGGGTGATCCCATTCTTCCGCGAAATCTTACCTTGAATTGGCATTTCCGTGGCGGTGGTGAAGCAAAGGATATTTATATGCGGATTAATACCGGTTTAAACGGGACGCCCATGCCCTCTTTTACCGACTCACTCGATAACGAAAAAAGCTGGCACTTGGCCAATTATGTTCGCTCCCTGTCTCCGGCCACACGGCCTGCCATGGATGTAGTGATTAAATCAAAGAAGGTAACAGGCGCAATTCCTACCGATCCGGCGGACCCCTTCTGGCAGGCAGGTGGAGAAGGTGGACAGGATGCCAATTGGTTCCCCATGGTGGGGCAGGTGGTTCGTCATGAAAGACATTTTACGCCAACGGTGAGGGACATTTTTGTTAAATCTGTTTTTAATCAAGATGAAATTGGGTTTTTGATTTCCTGGAATGATCCCAGCGAAAGCAAGGAGGGTGATCCCCTTCCAACTCCAGGAGGGGCCGTCGAGGAGGACCTCTTTGGTTCGTTTGGGCAGGAAGAGGATAGTAGTAAAGCGGCTGCGCCAACCACCGCATCAGACGACGCGATTTCCGTGCAGTTCCCTAGCGTGAAACCGGAGGGTTTTAAGAAGCCTTTCTTTGTAAGAGGTGATGATAAGCTCAGTGTGAATCTCTGGAATTGGACGGCGGGGAAACTTTCAGAGTCTAACTCCAACGGAATTGACAAGGAAACGATGCAGGCGCAGGAGGGGGTAGCCATACAGGGTGCCGGTGGTTATAAAGAGGGACAGTATCAGATTGTCCTGAAACGATCCCTTCTAAGCGACGATAAGGTCAATGATACGCAGTTTGAGGTGGGAAAATTTACCTCGATTGCATTTCAGGCGCGGGATGGGCATAATGGCGAGACCGGAACCAAGATGTCAATCTCGCATTGGTACTTTGTCCTGCTTGAACCTGAAACCCCAAAAGAGGTATTTATTTATCCGCCATTGGTGTTTCTAGCGGTGCTGGGGTTTGAGTTGATCTTGCGGTGGCGATTAAGAAAGAGTAACGATTCAAAAAAATAAAATAACGAAAGGAAAGGGAAGAGGAAATGAAGAAGAGTCTTGTTTTAGTTGTGGTATGGGCAATTATTGTTGTTTTTGGGGCTTCTCCGGTCTTTGCGGGATCCGTTTCAGGGACGATCAAGTTGGGTATAGCAGCCCCTTCCATGGCGCCCATCAAGGTTGATAAGGATCAAGAGGTATGCGGCAAGGAACGGGTCTCCGATAAACTGATCCTATCGGGTGATAATGGCATTGCCAACGCCATGATTACTATCAAAGGTGTGACAGGTGGCAAGAAGCTGGATACCGCCAAGAAAATTGAATTTGTGCAGGAGAAATGTCAGTTCAAGCCCCATGTCCTGGTGATTCCCAAAGGGGCTGAGATTGATATCGTGAATAATGATCCGATTACGCATAACATCCATACCTTTGCGAGGAAGAATCAGAGTATCAATAAAGCGCAGCCCGCATCGTTAAAACGGTTTACGTCACCCAAGTTTACCGAGGTGGAACAGATTAAGGTACAATGCGATATTCATCGCGGCCTGATGTCGGCCTGGTTTTTCGTAACAGATTCGCCTTACACCGTTGTTTCAGACGCCAGTGGCAAGTTTAATATTACTGATGTTCCGCCCGGAACCTATGAGGTCGAAATATGGCATGAGGCTTTGGGAAAACAAACCGAGAAGGTAACCGTCGCGGCGGGTGATGCGACGCTTAATGTCTCTCTGATGCCTCAGGCAAAGAAGTAACCTAGGGGCGTATAGCATACGCCTGTACTAATGTAGAGGCGTATGGCAATACACCCGTACCAAAGGAGAAGTAAAATGGAAACGTTTTTAAAGTCAATCGTAGAAAATAAGAAGGGATGGAGCAAAGGTCTTTTAGGCCTTATGGGCCTCTTTGTCCTTATGTTCCTTGCCACCACACTTTATGCCGCGTCCGGGCCAACCGGAAGCGGAGACGAGTACCGGACATTCATGGGGATTAGCTCCCGCAACGTGATCTGGTTTGTGGCCGAGGTGCATCTGATGTTTGGCGCCTTTGTGTTGGGGGTGCCCATCTTTGCGGTAACCTTGGAAGCGATTGGCGCAAAAACAAAAGACCCACGCTACGATAAGCTCTCACACGAATTTGTCAAGCTGTTGGGCGGGGCCTTCTCCACCACGGCGGCGTTGGGTGGTCTTCTCGCCTTTTCTCTTTTCGGTCTTTATCCACGATTCATGGGGTATATGTTCGATGTGTTTCATGATGTTTTTTACATCTATGCACTGATTTTCTTCGGGGAATCGTTTACGTTCTATCTCTATTATTATCTCTGGGACAAGATGCAGAACCGAAAGTGGACCCATATCTGGCTGGGGGTGCTGCTGAACGTCTGGGGCACGGTTCTGATGATGGTCGCCAATACCTGGGCCGGTTTTATGATGAGCCCGGTACAGATTGATCCCAATACCGGTAATTTTATCGGAACGACCATGCAGGCGGTGACGACCCCCTTATGGCATCCGATCAATGTCCATCGTATCCTGGGAAATATTGCCTTCGGCGGATTTGTGGGTGGCGCATATGCCGCCGTGCGTTATCTCGGTGCGCAGACCCAGGCAGAAAAGGCGCATTACGACTGGATGGGATTCATCAGTAACATGATTGCCATTGCAGGCCTGTTGCCGCTTCCCTTTGCCGGATACTGGATGGGCCGTGAGGTTTACAGCGTCAGCGCCGTTATGGGAAACAACATGATGGGTGGCGCCTTCTCCTGGACATTTATTCTACAGGCGGTGTTGGTGGGCACCCTTTTTATTTTCAGCAACTATTACCTCTGGATCGGAATGGAGCGGATTCCAGGCTCGGAACGGTATAGTAAATATATTAAATTTATCGAAGGGATTTTAATTATCTGTTTTGCTGTTTGGCTAACCCCGCACAATCTGCCGCTCAATGCCGAGGAGCAGATTGCGTTGGGCGGGCAATATCATCCCACGTTTAAGTTCTTAGGGCTGATGGCCGCCAAGAATGCGGTGATTAACCTGATTATTCTATCCACCTTTGCGAGCTTCCTGTTATATCGTCGGGCGAATAAGAAGGACGGAATTCCGTTTTCAGAGCAGGGAACCAGGGCGAAGGTGACGCTCTGCGGTGTGGGCGCGCTTTGTTTAGCGGTGATGGGGTGGTATGGCAGCTTTATGTGGAATGCCGACCCGGCTATTTATGATCTTCCCGCCGATCGCGCCAAATACTTTAAGCTGCCGGCCATGTTGATGTTCATACAGATGGCGATGGTCTTTGTGGCGATCGGTTTAACCTTTATGAATAAGGGAAAGATCGGTCAGGCGCTTTATTTGGGGGTTGGCGTGCTCTCGATTACATTTGTGTTGGGTGTATACGGGTTTATCGTGATGGCCGTGGCGAACCCCTTGCTTCGAAACATCGCCTTTACGCAATGGTCCATGATGATGACCTGTCTGCTTCTGGTTTCAACCATTGATGCTTACCTCTTTCATGGGGCAGAGGAGTATGGGGCCATTGTTTGGGGAAAGATGCCGGTACGTTCCCAGTATGTCTTGATTCTCCTTTGTATGGCCATTGTGCTGAATATTGGGCTGATGGGCTTTATTCGGTCCGGGCTGCGTGAGGATTGGCATATTTACGGGGTGTTGCGAGATACCTCCCAATGGGCCTTTACGCCGACCAATGCCACAATGGCAAAAATGGTGTCGGCCTGTCTGCTGGTCTTTCTAGGCATTGTCTCGTTCCTTTTCTGGCTAACCTCCGTGGATAGTAAAAAAGGACATGGGGGTAGTGGTGAAGGGGCGCATGAGCCAATTGCGAAGCCCATCGGTGGCATAGTACCCAATCCAGCGCTATCCATGGGAATGCAGCACCGAAGTATGACTGGGGGAGCTGGCGGCGTCGGCACGGGTGATCTTGCAGGTGGACATTTTAGTCCGGGAACATTGAGTATTTCAAAAGATGAGAAGGAGATATAGGGTATGGCGGATGAAGAAATAAAAGGTGGTGGCGGCGCAAGGGCCTTTGGTCGCAGTGTTGTTTTTGTCTTATGTGTCCTGGGGGCGTATATCTATATTGCCGAGGTCATTACGGAAATCTCTGGCCAAGCCCATCGTGGCGC
>SBBA01000256.1 GCA_005239925.1 Candidatus Troglogloeales bacterium
ACAGTTCATCAAACCACCCTGTACGAACCTGCCCGAATCAAAAATACCCCCCAATGCCCACCCTACGCTGCCTTTCCCTTTCATATTACGGAATCGCTGGGCGGAATTTAGACCTGTTGCCTCTATCCCTCTTTTTTTATATAATCCCCCCACTTGTTTAAAAGGGAGACTCTAAAATGGCTGCCGTATTAGATCGCATCTTATTGGTACACGAGGAACCACTCCAGACCCTGGAGGATTATCTTGCAATCGGAGGGTTTCGTGCCCTAAAAAAAGCCCTCGCGATGAAGCCTCTTGAGGTGATCGCTGAGATCAAAAAGGCCAACCTTCGCGGCCGCGGCGGCGCAGGGTTTCCAACCGGTATCAAGTGGGCCGGTGTTCGCGCGCAAGAGATAGACGATCACGGCATGCCGGCCAAACGATACCTGGTCTGCAACTCCTCCGAGGGAGAACCCGGCACCTACAAGGATCGGTACCTCATCGGCAAGAATCCTTATACCCTCCTGGAAGGCATGGCCATTGCCTCTTACGCGATTGGGACGGTCAATGCCATTATCTGTATCAAAGAGGTTTTCAAGAAAGAGATCGCCATTCTAAAACGGGCCATCAAGGAATGTCAGGAGGCTGGTTACCTGGGTGAGAACGTATTAGGATCGGGGAATACCCTGCCCATCGAGATTGCCTTTGGCCCCGACTCGTATCTTCTCGGAGAGGACCGAGCCATGTTGGAGGTCATTGAAGGCAAGCCCGCCTGGCCGCGTGCCAAGGGGATCATCCCGGTTTATTATGGCCTGTGGGGACAGCCCACCTCCGTCAATAATGTCGAAACCCTTTCCACGGTACCACACATTATCGAAAAAGGGGCCGACTGGTTTAAATCTATCGGCACCGCCGATACCCCCGGCACCATGATCTTTACCCTAGTAGGGGATGTGAATCGGCCGGGGATGTATGAACTCCCGATGGGAACGTCATTGAAAACCTTGATTGAGGAATATGGCGGTGGCGCGCGGGCGGATCGTCATATCCAGGCGGTCTTCTCTGGGCCAACCAATGCCGTGATTCCCGCTTCCAAGATTGATACGCCGCTTGATTTTAAATCAATGCGAGAGATTCCGTCCGGCTTAGGCTCCGGCGGATTCATCGTCTATGATAATACGGCCTGCATTCTCAAAGCAGGCTTGAACTTCTCACGTTTTTTGGCCATTGAATCCTGTGGCCAATGCACCTCGTGTAAGACGGGGACCGGCCGGATTACGCGCAAATTGGAACTGCTGGAACAGGGGACGGGAACCTTCCTGGACGTGATGTCTATTTTAGAAGAATGCCAGCATCTTAAAGGATCGGGGCGTTGCTTTCTGGTGACCGAAGAGACCATTGAGATTGGGTCTATTTTTTATCAGTTTCCCGAAATGATCGCCGAGCATATTGAATTTGGATGCCTAAAAGAGAGACCGCTTCCTCTTCCAAAGATCAAGGATTTTGATGAGGCGACCCACACCTTTATCTTTGATGAGGCCTATTACGACCGCTCCTTTATCGAAGGCCGCCGGATCAACTATCCCGCCTAACCCGCCAACGGGCGGGAGTAAGTGGCACTGGCCACAGCGGGCAAGCCTCCCGTTGGTCGTTACAGGCATACGGATGTCGTTGTCCTTCTTACCCGTTGAGAACGCCTAAAATAGATTGCATTACCCCTTCGAAGGGTGTAGCCTATTGGGACGATGGTAGGCAACCTGCTATGCGAAAAGAAAGACAACCGGAAGATTCATTGCGATCAATGCCATGGCTAATGATCCTCATGCTTTATGCGGGGATGATGGCCGGGTGTGGCGACGTTAACCTCTCTTCTCCAGCAACGAGCAGTGGTACAACTTCCCCTTCAGGAACAACAAACAACACCATGGGAACAGTTGCCCCAGGGGCCGACGTTTCCGTGTGTCAGGGAAAAAATAATCTAACGAAAATCCCACCGGCCTATGTAACAGCCATGAAGAAGTACACCACGACGAATGAGTTCTACTGGGTCAATGTTTGCACCGAAGACAAAAATGAGGATGGCACACCCGATTTTATGGTGATCGAATCCACGAACCTCCCCGAACACAAGTCGGTATATTTCCAGCCGGGACATGCCTTATTCGAGACCTTTGATTTTAATACCAATGTTTATAAATTTACTCCGATGCACGCTAATCAAGCTGCCCATGCGGCGGGCAGCAACAAAATCGCGGAGCAAGGCATCACAATGCGGATTCCCATTGCCCCCGCCGAGGCGTCTACTAAAACCAAGACGGCGTTTTCCACGATTGGCCTGGCATTAAACGGCGTATTGTTTTTTAACGAGTCGGCTGGGCCGGGACACAACATCACCGATGAACTCTTCACGTTTGATCAATGCTCTGGCCATCCCCAACAGTCCGGTGTTTACCATTATCATGCCGATCCGATCTGCTTGATTCGGGATATGGGCGGCAGTGTCACCCCCCGATCCAAAACAGAGAATACGACGACTTACACCTGGATCGAAGATAGTGGAACCAATGCCGGTTTGTTACTGGGATTTCTGATGGACGGGTTTCCCGTTTACGGCCCTATGGGCAGTGGTGAGAAGGATTGTCATAACACGGCGATTAACACGCCTATTGATCAATATAACGGTCACAGTCATTGTACCGCCGACTTTAGTGATCCGATATACCACTATCATGTTAAGACAGCCCATTTGGGAGCGACGAATACGCCGGTATTCTGGATCACCCATGCCGAGTATTTTGGAGTGCCAGGCACAATAACGAACAGTGCCATGTCGTCAGGAATGACTCCCTTGGCGGGAGGCGGCATTCCGTCCGGAGGTGGTACCTCATCAGGGGGACAGACGCCGGGAGGTGAACACCCAACGGGGGCTGAGCATCCACACGAAGATGGACATCCATCGGGCAGTCGTACCCCGAGGGATGAGCATCCACCCGGGGGCGGGCCTCCACCAGGTGCTGGACGTCCGCCAGAGGGCGGTAACAGACCGGGAGGTAAGCATCCACAAGGCGGGCAAACGTCAGGCGGTGGCAATACATCGGATGCCGGTCCAACCCGGTTTGATCAGAACGATAAAAATAAAGATGGGAAGATATCGCGTGATGAATTCCCCGGTCCCGATACCGCCTTTACCCGATTAGATAGTAATCGTGACGGATTTATATCTCGTGCGGAGACAGAGGGAACACCGCTGATGGAGACAGGGTCTCGTCCCATTGGGCCTGGGAATGCGGGTTATGGCGGCGGCAATGGCGGTGGCAGTGGTGGCACCCACCCCAGCGGGGGGCCTACCCCCTAAGTTGACTTTGCTGTAACGGGGTCGTAACAGGGTCGTAACAGTAACGGGGCCGGGCCTGAACATATGAATAATTGCCCATGAACCTTATGTCTAAAGGGGTACCTTTTAACTCGTTCACGGGTGTAATTGGTTCAAATAAGTTACATATCTACTCGTGGCGCAAGAATGAGAAAAAAAGAGTGGTCTTTTGGCTATAGGGAAACGGGTTGCCGTACCCAACAGCCATTGGAGCCGACCGCATAAAACGTTCACTGATTTGGTTCGCGTCGTTGCACGGTCGGCTAATCTTGGTCGTTGGCAAAAAGGAATAAAACAGCATGGACAAAATTGTCGTTCTCATTACAACCCCTTCCAGGGAAGAAGCCGAAAAGATCGGCGATTACCTGGTTACTGCCCGACTTGCGGCTTGTGTGAATATTGTTTCGGGTGTTCATTCAATTTTTTTCTGGGAAGGAAAATGTTGCAATGAGTCCGAGGCATTGATGATCGTTAAAACAAAGCGGTCTCTTTTTATGCCGCTTTGTGCCATGGTGAAGCCGAAGCATCCGTATTCGGTGCCGGAAATTATTGCCTTGCCTATTGTGGAAGGCTCTGCCGAGTACCTGCAATGGATCGAAGAAAACACCCGTTAAATAAGATGCACCCCCCCCTTCCCCTCGCAGGGGTTACACACCCACAAGGGGGAAGGAAACAACCCTTGCACAGGGTACCCTCTGACACCCGGGACCTCTTGGAGATTTATCATCGTCTTTACACCGCCTTTGGCCCCCAGCGCTGGTGGCCTGCAAAATCCCGGTTTGAAATGATTGTCGGGGCCATTTTAACCCAAAATACCGCCTGGAAGAATGTTGAAAAAGCGATTCGGTCTCTCAAAGAAAATGCGGTTTTACACCCCAGGGCGATGAAGGAAATTTCCCAGTCTGAACTTGGATTGCTCATTCGCTCTTCCGGATTTTTTAATCTGAAGGCGGCCCGTCTGAAGGTATGGATTGCCTTTTTATTTGATGAATACAATGGTTCGCTTTCCCGTATGTTCTCCGAGGAGGGGAATCGCTTGCGTGAGAAACTGCTTGCCGTGAAGGGGCTGGGCCCAGAAACGGTGGACTCAATTTTGCTTTACGCGGGGAATGAGCCTTTTTTTGTGGTAGATGCCTATACACGTCGTGTTTTTTCCAGGCACAATCGAATTGACCCCAATGATGCTTATCAAGCGGTACAAACCTTTTTCATGGACCGACTACCAGCTGATCCACTGCTCTATAACGAGTACCATGCCTTGATTGTCCGTTTGTCCAAGTTATTTTGCAAAAAAGAACCGACCTGTGAAGCATGTCCCCTTCATTATCTCTTTGAGCAGGATTCAAGGCCGCCTGCTGTTAAGAGATAAGCAAACAGTGTTTCACAATCCTGGGATACAGGTGGGTGTCTACTCAGGGGTTGACAGTCTATTATCTGAATCCCCTATGTACTTACACATTGAATCATGTACGCCAGCGATTCCGCAATAACCTGATTGATTTGAGGTTAACCTCAATGGTGACGGTCTTTTTTTGTTTTCATGCATTTTGGAGCAAATTCGCATTCGATAGGGGGATTGACTTTTGTTATTAACTGACATGAT
>SBBA01000152.1 GCA_005239925.1 Candidatus Troglogloeales bacterium
GCGACTGTCCCTGCCGGCAAAATCCTTTCACTGGGCGTCATTGATGGCCGAAATATCTGGCGGGCCAATCTAAAGCAGGCCTTAAGTCTGGTCACAAAGGCTGTGGAGGCCTTGGGGCCAGATCGCGTCTTTGTCGCACCGTCCTGCTCGTTATTGCATGTACCGGTTGATCTAAAATCTGAAACCCAATTGGATGCCGAGCTAACCTCCTGGCTGGCCTTTGCCCATCAGAAAATAGAAGAGGTGGTCGTTCTTGCCAATGCCGTCTTACGAGGAACAGAGGACCCAGAGGTTGCGGCCGCGCTGACTGCCAATCAGGCCGCCGTGGCCAGCCGGTCCTCTTCGGCACGGATTCACAATCAGGCCGTGAAGGACAAGGTCAATCCCTCCGAAATTTGTCAACGCCATAGCCCGTATGAAACCAGAAGGGCCGCACAGGAAGCGGCGTTACATCTGCCACTCTTTCCCACCACGACAATCGGCTCGTTTCCGCAAACCAAGGAGGTGCGGGCCAAGCGGGCGGCATTTAAGGCCGGGCAGCTTTCGGAAAAAGACTATCAGACGTTTCTCGAACAGGAAACAACCCGTGCGATCCGTTTCCAGGAGGAGATGGGGATTGACCTGTTGGTGCATGGTGAGTTCGAGCGAAACGACATGGTTGAGTATTTTGGCGAGCAATTGGATGGCTTTGCCTTCACGCAAAACGGGTGGGTTCAGAGCTATGGCTCTCGCTGTGTGAAGCCGCCGGTGCTTTATGGCGACGTCTCGCGGCCCACGCCGATGACTGTTGCCTGGTCCCGTTATGCCCAGTCCCAAACCCAAAAACCGGTGAAGGGGATGCTGACCGGGCCGGTCACGATTTTAAAATGGTCGTTTGTCCGTGATGACCAGCCGCTCTCCCTCACCTGTCACCAGATTGCCTATGCCATTGGCGAAGAGGTGCGCGACCTGGAAGCCGCCGGTATTCGGGCGATTCAGATTGATGAACCGGCCCTTCGGGAAGGGTTGCCATTAAAGCGGAGTGATTGGAAGGCCTATCTGGCCTGGGCCGTTGCGGCCTTTAAACGGGCCACGGCGTTGGTCAACGATGCGACACAAATCCATACCCATATGTGTTACGCCGAGTTTAACGATATTATCGAGGCGATTGGCGAGATGGATGCCGACGTGATCTCGATTGAGACCTCTCGTTCGCAAATGGAGCTGTTATCGGCCTTTACCCAGTATAAATATCCGAACGAAATCGGGCCGGGGGTCTATGATATTCATTCGCCGCGGGTGCCAGATCAGGGGGAGATGGAACGGCTGCTTGAAAAGGCCAAAACGGTGCTCTCCTCGCGCCAGCTTTGGGTCAACCCCGACTGCGGCCTGAAAACCCGTCAGTGGGACGAGGTGAAGCCGGCGATTCAACATATGGTTGCTGCAGCACAGACCCTCAGAAAACAGGCCACGCATTAAGTTGTTCATGTTTTTAGACCGACCAACGGGAGGGCTTGTCCGCTGCCGCCGGTGCGGCTTTTCGCCCCTATTGACAATATGATGGGATTAGGTATAGGTTAGCACACAATCCATTGTAGGTGGTTTCAGCCTCAGAGATATTCAAAACTAAGCTAAAAGCAAATTTTTTCGTTTCTTATTGGAGGTTCTTCTATGTTAACCCACGATCTTGTTCGCCCGTCCGATGTGTTATCCCCTGCCGCTTCCGAGGCCGATGCCCCGGCAACGATGCAGGTTAGAAAGCGTAATAATTCGCTTGAACCCGTTGATGTGAACAAGATTGTGCGTGCCGTGGCCCGTTGTGCCCATGGACTGTCCCATGTGGACCCCTTAAAGGTCGCTACGAAGACCATCGGCGGCCTTTTTGATGGGGCAACGACCAAGGCGCTGGACACCCTTTCAATCCAGACCTCGGCCCTGCTGATCTCGGAGGAGCCGGAATATTCGCGCTTGGCAGCCCGGCTGTTTCATACCTATATCCTCAAAGAGGTGGGCAACCAGAATTTGCATTCTTTTTCGCAGTCCATTGCCGCCGGAACCCAGATGGGATTGATTGCCGAATCGGTTTCCGCGTTTGTCACCGCCAATGCACGCAAGTTAAACGATGCGATTGATGATGAACGTTCCGATCTTTTTGAATATTTCGGGCTCCGCACCCTCTATGATCGCTATCTTTTGCGCGATCCGGATGGGCGGGATGTCATTGAAACACCGCAGTATTTCTTTATGCGCGTGGCCTGTGGCCTGGCCACCACGGTCGCAGAGGCCATTGAGTTTTATCGGCTTTGCTCCTCCTTTGAGTACATGCCCAGCTCGCCCACGCTCTTTAACTCCGGCACACGTCATCCGCAGATGTCTTCCTGCTACCTCTTAGACTCTCCCAACGATGATCTGGCCTCGATCTACCAAAAATATACCGATATTGCCATGCTCTCGAAGTATGCGGGGGGGATTGGCGTGGCCTATCACCGTATTCGTTCGCGCGGTTCGCTGATTCGCGGCACCAACGGACACTCCAACGGCATCGTTCCCTGGTTAAAAACGCTCGACTCATCGGTCTCGGCGGTCAACCAGGGCGGAAAACGGAAGGGGGCCTGCTGCGTTTACCTCGAAACCTGGCATTCCGATATCGAAGAGTTTCTCGAACTGCGTGAAAACACAGGGGATTCATCGCGCCGCACCTACAATATTAA
>SBBA01000253.1 GCA_005239925.1 Candidatus Troglogloeales bacterium
ACATCCTCTCTCACCGTGACCAAGGATGGTTCCGGGGCAGGCACTATCTCCTCGAACCCAGCAGGCATTGATTGTGGGGCAACCTGTTCGGCTTCTTTTGTCAGCGGTGCCTCGGTGACATTAACGGCTGTACCCATGACCGGGTCGGTTCTGTCGGGTTGGTCCGATCCAGGCTGCCAAGGCAGAGGCGCTTGCACGATAACAATGGACACCGCAAAATCGGTGACGGCGACACTGGCAATCAACATCCCCCCCGCTGCCAATGCAGGGCCAGACCAGAACGCACTAACTGAAGCATTGATTCGTCTCGATGGAGGCGCAAGCAGCGATGCAAATGGCGATACGTTGAGCTATCAGTGGTCTATCCTATCGCGGCCTGAAGGGAGCAACGCAACATTGTCTCACACCCATTTGGCCCAGCCCACCTTTACGGCAGATGTCTATGGGCAATATGTCGTTGGGCTTGTGGTTAATGACGGGGTACAGGAGAGTATGGCCGACACCCTCACTGTGAATGCCGTCACCTACAGGACGCATGGGTTGAATTTCGGCCCATTCATGGACGGGCAAGACCCCACTCGGCAATCCCAAATCAGCGAGGAGCAATTACGCGCCAGGATGGAGATTGTCGCGCCCTATACCGACTGGGTTCGCTGCTTTGGCAGTTCTAACGGGCTTGAAAAATGTGGTCAAGTGGCCCATCGTCTAGGCCTCAAGGCGGCCGTAAGCGCCTGGATCAGCTCCGACCTTGCCGCGAATGAACGGGAGATTAATAACCTGATTGCCGCTGCCAAACGAGGCGATGCCGATCTGCTGATTGTCGGTAGCGAGGTGCTGCTGCGCCGGGACATTTCAAGCGCTAAGCTCATTGAATATATCAATCGCGTCAAATCGGAGGTGTCCGGTATTCCAGTGGCTACGGCGGATGCCTACTCCGTGTTTCTTAATCATCCGGCGATTATTGATGCCATTGATGTCGTGCTGGTTAATTACTATCCTTACTGGGAGGCGATTCCAGTGGATCGAGCCATGGCTTCTCTTCACGCCTGGCATCAACAGGTGGTTGCCGCAGTCGTAACACGCACCGAGCCAGGCAGCGAGCCTAAGCCTGTTATCGTGTCGGAGACAGGCTGGCCCAGCGGAGGAAATGCAAAGGGTGATGCTATCCCCTCTATCGAGAATGCAAACCTTTTCTTTCTCAATTTTGTATCCTGGGCGCGTGCAAACCAGGTGCGTTATTTCTACTTTGAGGCCTTTGATGAAGCCTGGAAGGCTCGATTTGAGGGGCCTCAGGGGGCAACATGGGGTCTTTGGGATAAATTGGGTGTGATGAAACCGGGCGTGGATCGTGTCTTGAAAGGGGAAACGATGCCGGATAACTGGTCTTGTAACAGCCTGATTGATGGCCCCGGAACGCCGGTTGTTGAGTTTACTGAGGTTCCCCCTTATGGGAGTTTCAATAATCTGAAGGGTCGAATTTCACACGTTGTGCCCAGTGATTACAAGGTTGCCGTGTACATTTATGTCGGCGGTTGGTGGACGAAACCCACCTTTGCCACGCCATTGACATCCATTCACTGCGATGGAAGTTGGGTGGCGGATATTACAACCGGAGGGACGGATCAGAATGCCACAAAGATTGCGGCTTATCTGGTGCCCAATGGGTATAATCCGCCGCCTGCGGCTGGCTGGGCGAGACTTCCATCTGGCCTGGACTCCAATTCCGTGGCCAAAATAGAGGTAACACGGACGCCTGCTCAGTAGATATTTTCTCTCGCCAGGGGCTGGGAAAAACCCTAATGCGGTTCGCCATCAATCCGGCAGAGATCATCCTGCCGGATTGACGCCGTGGTAAAGCCTCTGATAGTCTTTACCTCCCAATGGACAGTCCACTCTCAGAAAAACAATGTATCCCCTGCCGTGGCGGTATACCTCCCATCAAAGGAGAGGCGTTGACACAACTTGCCAAACAACTCCATCCCGATTGGAAGATCGTGAATGAACATCACCTGGAACGGGAATACAAATTCCCCAATTTCAAGGAAGGATTCGATTTTACGATTGCCGTGGGGAATATGGCGGAGGCGCAGGGACATCACCCCGATATTTACCTGGCCTGGGGAAAGGTGAAACTGACCGTGTGGACACACAAAATTGATGGCCTGGTGGAAAGCGACTTTATCTTTGCCGCCAAGGCCGATCTATTGTTAAAACAGGGCTTGTAAAACGTTTACAACCCCCTTAATCCCCTTTAAAAAAGGAGGAAAATAAAAGGAGAAAGAAGATGAGCGTATTGGTTACAAAGGAAGCACCCGATTTTACAGCCGCAGCCGTTATGCCGGATGGCACGATCAAAGAAAACTTTAAGTTATCTGACTTAAAAGGCAAATATGTCGTACTCTTTTTCTATCCGCTCGATTTTACCTTTGTCTGTCCGACAGAGATTATTGCCCACAACAAACGGATTGATGAATTCAAGAAGCGCGATGTGCAGGTGGTGGGCGTCTCGATCGACTCCCAATTTACCCATCTGGCCTGGCGGAACACCGCGCCCGAAAAGGGCGGAATCGGCCCCGTCCAATTTCCACTGGTGGCTGATATCAATCACACCATTACACAGGCCTATGGCATCGAGCATCCTGCCAGTATCTCGCTGCGGGCCTCCTTCTTAATCGACAAGGCGGGGGTCGTTCA
>SBBA01000039.1 GCA_005239925.1 Candidatus Troglogloeales bacterium
AGCGGTACTCGGATTCGCTCAAAGGCAGACCCCTCGTGGGTTTACGGCTGCTTGTGACCGGCAACAGGGGTGAGACTTCCTTACTGTCTGAATCACAGGGACGGGGGAAGTAAAAGTAAAAGGGTCTAAAAGGGTCTGGCATGAAATTATGAATATCTTTTTTGAGCCAGTTGCAGCAATTTCCTTGAAATGCTTCTGACGCATTCCTCTTTTCGTTGATCCGACGAACCGCATGACTTGCTGCCGATGGATCAAATTATTCAATAATTCATGCCTGACCCTACAGCCACCCCCCCCTCACCTCCCCTTGAAGGGGGGGCTATTTTCTTGTTCCTTCCCTTCAGAAGAGAGTTTTTTTAACTCTCCCCTCAGGGGGAGGTGAGGAGGATGGGCTTTGTAATGCCTTATGACATATTTTGCAGAGACCATAGGAACGCTTGTAAGCTAAAGGGTAACGCCCCTATAATACGCCGCATGGAAAAAATACTCATCGTCGATAACGAAAAAAGTATGCGCGACCTGCTGACCTTTGCGCTCAAACGGGAGGGGTATACCGTAATGTCCGCAGATGATGGAGACACCGCATTAGCCATGCTCTCTCAGGATATTTTCGACCTGATCCTGACCGACGTTCGAATGCCTCGGATGAGCGGCGTCACCCTGCTGAAGGAAGCGAAGGTCGTCTCGCCCCAAACCATCGTGATTATGATGACTGCCTATGCGTCTACCGAAAGCGCGGTAACCGCCATGAAGGAGGGGGCGTACGACTACATCACGAAGCCGTTTCAATTAGACGAGGTGCGCCTGATTATACAAAATGCCCTCGAACGAAAGAAGCTCAAGGCCGAGAATATACACCTCAAGAAAGAATTAAAAGAACGGGCCGCGTTTTCCCAAATTATCGGAAACAGCCCCAAGATGCAAAAGGTGCTGGAACGGGTCGAAAAGGTAGCCACCAGCCGGTCCAATGTCTTGATTCTGGGGGAGTCGGGAACGGGCAAGGAGCTGATTGCCCGCGCCATTCATTTTAACAGCCCCTACCGGGATCACCCCTTTGTGACCATTAACTGTAGCGCCGTGCCGGAATCCCTCCTGGAGTCCGAGCTTTTCGGCCATATGAAAGGATCATTTACCGGCGCGGTCGCAAATAAAGAGGGCCTGTTTGAGGTCGCCCACGAGGGATCGCTTTTATTGGACGAAATTGGAGACACCCCGTTATCCATCCAAGCAAAACTCCTGCGCGTGCTGCAGGAAAAAGAGTTTCGCCGGATTGGGGGGACCAAAGATATCAAGGTGGATGTGCGGGTCATCGCGGCTACCAATCAGAATCTTGAAAAGCGCGTTGCCGAGGGGGCTTTTCGCGCCGATCTTTTCTATCGCCTGGCGGTCATTCCGATTGTCATTCCTCCTTTACGGGAACGCCCGGAAGACATTCCTCTGCTGGCCGATTTTTTTATTAAGCGGTTTGGTCCACCGACAGGGAAAGCGATCAAGGGGGTTACGGCCTCCGTGATGCAAGGGCTTTTGGCCCATCCGTGGAAAGGGAATGTGCGGGAGATGCAGAATTGTTTCGAACGCGCCATTGCCATGGCGACAGGCGATATTCTAACCCCGGAGGATTTTGGCGACATTTTTGTGCAATCGGAGACAATGATACCTTCCCCTACATTTATTCCCAAAGAGGGACTTAACCTGGAAGACACCATTGGGGCGATTGAAAAGCAGCTCTTGCTCAAGGCATTAGAGGAAACCAATTGGGTCAAGAAGGAGGCGGCCAAACGGCTTCATATTAATTTTCGTTCTTTTCGATACCGGCTGGAAAAACATGGGATTCACACTCCACACACCCGCGAAGATTAACCTTCATCTTAAAGTCATCAATCGCAGAGAGGACGGTTACCACAATATCGTCTCGCTGATGCAGATGGTCGCGCTCTACGATACCCTTACCTTTTACGAAGAAGGCGCTCATATTGAACTCGAGGTTAAAAACGGCGGCGCCTCGACCTCCCTCCCCCCTTGTGAGGGAGGGCCAGGGTGTGGGGGCGAGGGCGCAACGACGATGCCTGCCGTCGTGCCCTCGGATGCGTCTAATCTTGTTTTAAGGACCGCCCACATGCTTCAAAAAAAGATGCCCTCTCTGCGTCATAAGCGTCAGGGCGCGCGGATTGTACTTGACAAGAAGATACCGGTTTCCGCAGGATTAGGAGGGGGTAGCAGCGACGCGGCAGCGACACTAATCGGCCTGAATCGTCTTTGGTCGTTAGGCCTGTCCATGAAACAGTTGGCGGAACTGGGGGGATTTATCGGCAGTGATGTCCCGTTCTTCTTTTATGGCCCCACGGCATGGGTGTCGGGCAAGGGGGAACACGTTCAAAAATCGGTGGTGCCAATTGGCGGTTTTGTCGTGTTGGTGTTTGCGGGGACGCCGGTCTCAACCGCATCGGTTTATCATCAGGTTGAAAAAGAGATTGATTTATCCCGTACCCTAGAGGGAAGCAGGATGGGACGGGGAATTACCCACTTTCTCAAATCAGCCCTTACCCATCCTGAGAACGATCTGGAAAAGGTAACACTGAAAATGCAGCCAGAGTTACAAACGGTCAAAAACCAGTTGGAGAAATTGGGAGGAAAGGGCACATTGATGTCGGGAAGCGGCCCGACGATTTTTGCGCGTTTTGATACACAAAAAAAAGCCGATTCCGCGGCGTTCTCCATGCGGGAACAGGGATACAAAGATGTGTGGGTGGCCAAGCTCCTGGGGCGTGCCCCTAACGGATTTGGTCGTATGAAACCCACTTTTTCAGATTCTATATAAAACGATTTGGGGCGTCGACAAGCGGCAAGTCACGAGATTTTGGATCTCGCATTCCCAGGTTCGAATCCTGGCGCCCCAACATCCGCCAATAGCAAAATGAATTTCACTCACTACGTCTTATGGGCAGGGCTGCGGCATAGTTGAATGGTCAACAATCGAACAGAGGCATTTTCGTCATTCCCGAATGATTCTATCGGGAATCCAGGGTTATCTGTAATGGCTAATCCTGGATTCCCGCTTAAAGCATGCGGGAATGACGAAGCCTTTGCCGTAGCCCTAGTCTTAGAGGTGTTCTAAGGTATGCCTGCCGTTACATCCGCGCTTGATCCTGCCCTGCTTGCTCGAATCCGTGAGATTCAGATCCTGGCCCGCCATCTGGTTAACGATATTTTTGCGGGAGAGTACCAGAGTGCCTTCAAGGGGCGGGGGATGACCTTCGACTCGGTTCGGGAATACCAGATTGGAGACGATATCCGAACCTTTGATTGGAATGTGACCGCGCGAACCAATCGCCCGCATGTTAAGATCTATCGCGACGAACGGGAGCTTACGGTGATGTTTCTGGTGGATATTTCGGGCTCCTCCCACTTTGGCACCGCTCGGCAATTAAAGAAGGATATTGCAGCGGAAATCACGGCCCTCTTGGCCTACACCGCGTTAAAGCAAAATGACAAGGTGGGGCTGATCATTTTCTCGGATCGGGTGGAGCATTACATCCCCCCTAAAAAGGGGCCCGGCCATACCTGGCGACTGATTCGCGATATTCTCACTTTTAAGCCGCAGTCGAGAAAGACCGACTTTACCGTTCCGATTCAGTTCATGAATCGGGTGATCGTAAAACGGGCCGTCACCTTTATGATCTCCGATTTTCAGGGCAGCCCCTATGAGAACGATTTAAGAAATATGGCTAGACGCCACGACCTGATTGCCATTGTCCTGACGGATCAAAGAGAGCAAGGGTTTCCTCCTATCGGCTACCTTGAACTGGAGGATTTGGAAACAGGCGAAATGATTCTGATCAACACCAACCGGAAGAAATTTCAGGAATCGTTTGCGGCGGCAAGTCAGGAGAGAGTTTTTCGGCAACGTCAGTTTTTCCGGTCTTCAAATATCGAGTTTATTGAGATTGTCACCGATGCCCCTTATCGTGATCCGATTCTTAAATTCTTTCGGCAACGGGAAAAAACAAAACGCGGCAGAACATAATAGTAACGGCTTGTATTGTATGATTGACAAATAAATTCATTTCATGAAAATATAGATAAGTGGCTAATCTACCGTTCGAATTGCGAGAATTCTTTCATCTGACCTTCTTACGACATCTCAGTTATGGTCTGACAGGGTGCGCCTATGCCGTTAATGGAGGCGCCTGTATGCGCTTCTTTCATAAATCACCACGCCTCTCCGAAAATATCAAAATAGATGTTCTCGATCAGATAGAGTCTGAAACATTACAAAAAACCGTGGGTATCATTCTAGAAAGCACAGCGCTGTTTAGCCATTTGGCAACGCAGGGAATACTTGAGGTTGCTGCAATGCAATCAAAACAAACTACCAAAACGCAAAGTTGGACAGTAACGCTTCAACTTCCCGAAGCGTCGCTCCAAACCCAAATTGAATTAAATCACAGATTGGATGAGATACCCTACGAGACTGGCATTCCTAATCCGGAAATACTCAGTCGCTATAAATCTATACCTTTCGCAGCCCAGTTTTACAACAGTAACCAAATGGTGGAACAAAAGATCGAGGCGCTTGCTGCGGCAAGACAAGGCACGGTTAGGGACCTGTTTGATCTGCATCATTTGATCGTCGGAAGCAAGGTTGATTTGGTCAAGCCGGTCAATGGAATCGGCAAAAAGGAATGGGAGTCTGCCATAGAGAAAATCAAGAAGTTCTCATTCAAGAGTTTTGTCGAGCAGGTGCGTCCCTATTTGACAGAAGAACAAGCAGCCACTTATGGCGACACCCCTGGTTTTAACCGAATGAAAAGTGAAACGACCGACAAATTGTTGGAGTACTACCGCCCGCGTGTCCGAAAAAAACAATCTAAAAAAAATACGCAGACCCTTTCAGATCCCCCTCAGCCCATTTTACAAACTTGAAACAAAAAAGAACCTGTCTTTTTATCCTGATTCTTCTCCTGATTTTCGCATGCCAGAAATTCGAGCAGAAACCTCCTAATGAAAAGCCACTCCCCGATGTCATGATAGATAGCGCCGTGGATCGGGCCGTTATTACGCCAGACGATGTTGTACAGTTCACGATCACCGTGAATGCGGATCCTACGATTGATATTGATATTCCCGAAGTTGCCAAGAAATTCTCAGGGCTTCGTGTCATTGATTATGAAACCGATCTCGATCGAGAAGAAAACGGCCGAACAATTAAGAGAAAGCGGTATAAGCTCAAGACCGATGAAACGGGATCGTATCTTCTTCCAGAGATTGAACTGTTTTATAGAACCCCCCAGGGTGAAAAGAAAACGATTAAAACCTCCCCTATTTTTCTGGAGGTCAAGACGCCCGAATCGCTGAAGGCAGGAGAGGCAGAGGATATTCGGGATATTAAACCGCTCTTCATTATTCCTTATGATTGGAGATGGGTCATTTATTCCGTTGCAACACTTCTTTTGTGGGGTATTGGTTTTCTGATTTGGAAATGGATTCGCGTCCGAAGAAGTCAGCCGATACCGTTGCCTGTTATTCCCCCGCATGAGATTGCTCTCACCCGGATTAATGCGCTCAAAATACAGTGGGAGAAGCGGGAGATTGGGTTTAAGGTGATGCATTATGAACTGTCTGAAGCAGTGCGCGCCTATTTAGAAGGGCGATACGGCCTACGTGCCACTGATATGACCCTGGAAGAGATTCGACGAGAGATAAATACCGTCGCAGATCTTGGGAGTTCTGAAAAGCCGATTTTATCGGAACTCTTAGGACAAACCGACCGGGTGAAGTTTACCGATTATATGCCTTCGGAATCCCAAAGCGATACACTGATTTGTTTGGCATTATCCTTTGTAGAGGTCACTCGACCG
This sequence comes from Candidatus Troglogloeales bacterium, assembly GCA_005239925.1. Classification (GTDB taxonomy): domain Bacteria; phylum Nitrospirota; class Nitrospiria; order SBBL01; family SBBA01; genus SBBA01. The sequence continues at coordinate 5,859 of SBBA01000039.1, forward strand.
AGGGAGGGCGTTCCAACCATAGAAAAGCCTGTTGGATTTGCCTCAGATATTGCTTGAAAGACTGCTTCTTGTCAGGTCAAAATCATTGTGTTAGACTTTCCATCCGTGGGATTTGTAATGCTTTTGAAAGGAAGTCGCTTATGTCCTCTTTAACTTACCGTGTGCAATATAGCTACGAAGATTATCTTCTTTTTCCCGACGATGGAAAACGCCACGAACTGATTGATGGAGAACATCTTATGTCGCCCACGCCATTCACAACACATCAAAGAGTATCCGGAAACTTATTTGCCGCGCTTTATAATTTCTTGAAAAAAAATAAAATCGGAAAGGTTTTTTCTGCCCCATGCGATATCATTTTCTCAGATACCGATATTGTTCAACCTGATCTGTTGTTTATTTCGGCAGAACACACGTCAATTATTACGGAGAAAAATATACAGGGAGCGCCTGACTTTGTTATTGAGATTATCTCTCCTTCCACCCGCAAAACCGATGAGGTCATCAAACGGAAACTATACGAACAGTATGGCGTGGGAGAATATTGGGTGGTTGATCCGGAGTTGGAAGTGATCAAGGTCTATCGCCGAGTTAATAATCGCTATGAACGGATTGCGGAGCTATCCAAAGAGGCCAACGACGTCCTGTCCACCCCCTATCTGTCTTCCTGGACGATGCCTCTATCGGAGGTCTTCGAGTAAGGGGCACAAATCCTAATCCTCTTGCCGCATGAGATGGGCTAATCCCCAATACCTTCTTTGTCTGCTGTTCATTATTCCGTTGCTTTTTTGGGGCAATCGTAAGAAAGCAGGCATCCGTTACTCTAATGTAGAAATTCTCCGGAATCTTCCTGTAACAACACGCTTCTCCCCTCGAATATTATTGAAGATACTTCGGGTATTTGCCATTATTTTGTTTGTTCTGGCCTTGGCAAGGCCGCAAACCGGCAAACGATTTACTGAAATCCCCTCGGCTGGGGTTGATATTATCCTCGCAATAGATACCTCGGAATCCATGATGGGACTCGATTTTAAGATCAACGAAAAACGAACCCCGCGCCTAGAGGTGGTCAAGAACGTGGCAACCGAATTTGTAGGGCGACGGAATGGGGATCGGATTGGGGTGGTTGTTTTTGGAGAGGAGGCCTACACCTTGGCCCCGCTTACAACGGATCACAGCGTTGTGGTTGATTTTATTGCTCGGATTAAAAGCGGCATGGCCGGAAATAAAACCGCGATTGGCGCAGGCCTGGGGGTCTCCCTTAATCGAATGAAGGGGCTACCTGGAAAGTCAAAAATTGTAATTCTTTTGACCGATGGCGTCAATAACAGTGGCCGGATTCCTCCGTTGGTGGCGGCCCAAATCGCCGCTCAACTGGGCGTCAAGGTCTACACCATTGGCGCCGGTTCCAAAGGACAGATTCCGTACAGAGTTGAAACCCCACTGGGGCCGCAACAGATCTACCGACAGGCCGACCTGGACGAAGAGACGTTAAAACGGATTGCCCAGAGGACGGGCGGAAAATACTTCCAGGCAACCGACACCACCTCACTAAAACAAACGTACAGGGAAATTGATACGCTTGAGAAGACCGAGGTGAAAGTAACGGAATATACCGAATATACCGACCATTATCATGGGTTTCTCATTGCAGGCATTGTGGCCTTGCTGATGGAAATTGTTCTGAGCCAAACCCTCTTACGGAAACTCCCATGAGATTTGGAAATCCGCATTTTTTAAAAATGTTGATCATGGTGCCCGCTATCATCCTTTTTTATGTTTGGGCATTCAAGAAGAAACACACCCTCATTGAGCGCTTTGTAAGTCCACAATTGAAGGCAGCGCTTTTGATCGGGGTTTCTTTTGGGAAGCAGCGCGCAAAGGCCACGCTGTTGGTATTAACACTGTTGTTTGCGATTCTCGCGTTATTGCGGCCTCAATGGGGATTCCATTGGGAGACGATCACTCGTCGCGGTGTTGATATTATCATTGCCGTGGACGTATCAAAGAGCATGTTGGCGCAAGATGTCTCTCCTACACGGATCATACGCGCAAAACGAAAGATTGCCGACCTTTTAAGCCTGATTCAAGGAGACCGTGTGGGATTGATTGCCTTTGCGGGAGAGGCCTTTGTACAATGTCCTCTGACGCTCGATCACGGGGCCGCTGCGATTTTCTTAGATGCGATTGATACCGATCTCATTCCGACTCCGGGAAGCGCCATCGGCGAGACGATTACTACCGCGAT